>JAYVXI010000223.1:0-33878 GCA_043785305.1 Limnoglobus sp.
GAGGTCGATCGGCACGTAGCTCCAATCTCATTTTGGGCTCGGACCAAGCACGGCAAACGCCGTGCCGAACGCGATAGGGACAAGCCCGGTGGCTCGTAAGCGACTTGCTTCGCGAGAAAAATACCGCATCACGGCGAACATTGCGATGGTTCGCCTTGCTTGTTGATTATGCTCGGTCCATTCTAGTTTACGGAAACGCAACCGTTTTCTATCTGGCTTGACGCCAATTCCTTACGGGCTATAGTTCGCGACCCACGTAAGGGGTGATGGTCTTCCACTCTGCGGAACACGTGCCCATGGAGGGGCTGTGGTTAGGCGAATGGCCGCGATCTTGGTTGTTCTCTGCACGATCGCTACGGCGTTCGGGCAAGAGCCACCGCGCCTCCCAATCCCGTTGCCGCAATTGGATCAGCCGCCGGTCGTTGCGCCTACGATTGTCGATCCCGACCCACTCCCGCGTAACAGCCTGCAACTTCCGTTCCCACCGCCAACGATTCCCGACTCACCGCCATCGGGGGTCGGGCCGCCGGTTCGTCCCACTGCCCCACGGAACGAAGAGCTATTCCTGACGGAAGGTTCGCGAGTCAATTTACCCAACGCACGCAACCAGATCCTCCGGTTCAGCCCGCGTTACGGCAACCTCGGGAAGTTCGACTTCATCCCGATCGGAGATGGTACGCAGCGGTTGATATATACCGGTGGCCTCATCATCAATATCACGTACGAAATTGCGGGGCGTAAAGGCCCAGTGGCGCAGGAGTTCGAGTTCGCGGCCGACAACCTCGTCGTCTGGATCAAAGGGTTGAACGGCAAGAACGCGATGGACGGTCTGGCGACGCAAAATGAGCCGACCGGCGATAAGCCGATGGAAATCGAGATGTTCCTTACTGGGAATGTCGTTGTGCGAAGCAAGGACGAAACGCTAGGCACGTTCGGCCAGAAATCGTACCTAACTCGGACGCTCCGAGCGGATCAGATCTACTACGATGTCAATAAAAACAAGGCGATTGCGCTCAAGGCCGATCTCGAACTGGCGTTCGATCACCTTAAGGATTCGGTACACTTGTACGCGGAGCGCATTAACCGTCTCGGCAAAAACGAGTGGAACGCAAAGCGAGCTGGCGTGTATTCGAGCAAGTTGCCGTCCGATCCGTCGATCGAGTTTCTATCGCGCGACATCGAGTTCGTCGAACGCGAAACGGTGCGACGAAACATCTTTGGCATTCCCTATCGCAAGATCACCACTGGTGAACTCGACTACGGTTCCGAGCGGGTTCTCACGGGGCGAAACACCCGCGTCGAGGTACTCGGCATACCGATTTTCTACACGCCGTATTCGCGAACGGACCCGGCCGAACCGCTCGGCCCGCTCTCCGGCATCGGCTTCGGCAACGACCGCATCTTCGGCCGACAATTTTTCAGTACGTTCGACATGTATAAATTGCTGGCACTGCGCGGTCCGGACAACCACAACTGGAAACTCCACCTCGACTACCTCACAGATCGCGGCCCGGCTTTTGGGACGGACTACACGGCTTACGACCCGAACTTCTTCGGATTCGGTGGGCCGATCAAAAACGAATTTCGACTCTATGGCATTCCCGACAAAGGCATCGACGTACTCGGTGGCGATCGCGGTATCGAGCCGAAAAACCCTTCGTTTCGAGGTCGGGCGTTGTGGCGTACGCAATTTGAAGTCCTCGCCGACCGCGACCCCGAGGGAAATTTTCTCGATGGCCGTCGGCACGTCACGCTCCAACGGCAACTCGCGTACGTCAGCGACAAGAACTATCTCGAGCAATACTTCAAACAAGAATTCGATCTGGGGTACAACCAAGAATCGTTCCTGAACCTCGCCGCCAGTAGCGGCAAATGGCAAGGCTCGATTTACGCCCAAGGTGGGCAGAAACGCGACTGGGTCACCGAAACGCGCTGGCTACCGAAAGTGTCGGGCAATCTCATCGGGCAATCGTTCTTCGACCTGTTCAGCTATAACTCGCGGGCCAACGCGGGCTACGCACAATTTCGCCCGACGACTGTCATTCCGTTCGCGCTGTTGCCCACCGAACAGCAACGCCTCGATACGGGTCGCCTCGACTGGATGCAGGAACTCAGCTTGCCTGTGCGTGCGGGTCCGGTGAATGTCGTGCCGTACGGCTTGCTCGATTTAGCGGGCTACTCGAACGATCTTTCCGGCGAGCAAACTGGTCGCATTTACGGCGGCGGTGGTGTGCGATCGTCGGTGTCGGTGTCGCAGCTTTACCCCGATGCCGCGAGCGAACTGTTCAACGTGAAGAGCTTGTTTCACAAGGCGACACTGCACTCCGATTATCGGATTACCCGCACGAATACGCCGTTTGGGCAGTTGCCGTTGCTCGACCGCTTGAACGATGATGCCATCGATCAAGGGTATCGCACGATCACACCGGCTCAGACATTCTACACGAAAGGTGCTGCCGGACTGGCACTGTCGACGTCGCCGATTTTCAATCCGCAGCGCTACGCGATTCGCCGAGGTGTGGATAACCGCGTCGATACGCTCGACGAGCTCCAAGTTTTCCGCGTTGGGGTCGATCAGCGACTGCAAACGAAACGCGGTTTCCCCGGTCGCGAACATACCATCGACTGGATGTCGCTCGATCTTTCCGCATCGGTGTTTCCGAATGCCGACAAAGACAACTTCGGAAAATCGGTTTCGTTCTTGGAGTATAACTACATCTGGAACGTGGGCGATCAGACTGCGCTCACCGCAGCGGGTTGGTTCGACCCGTTCGATTTCGGTGCCCGATACTGGAGTGTCGGTGCCTACTTCGCGCGTCCGGATAATTCGAACTTCTTTCTCGGGTATCGTCAGATCGAGCCGATAAATAGTAAAGCCGTCTCGGCATCGTTCGGCTACCAACTTACAAAAAAATACGGCGTCAGTTTCGGTACGACTTACGACTTCGGAACGCAACTCGCACTGTCGAATACGTTCACGATCGTTCGCACGGGGCCGGACCTCTCGGTGTATTTGGGACTCACTTACAATGCACTCGTGAACAACTTCGGTATCCAGTTCTCAGTCGTTCCCAACCTCGCCGCCGGTACGGGTGCGGGTCGCGTCGGATCGCCGTTCATCCAACAATAACGCGGAGGTCGTCGACGGTGGAACCTCTGTATCCCAAACGGATCGGACGAGGCATGAACGGTCCGAAGTGGAATCCCGACGATTCTTCGCATGGCCAACCGAAGCGAAAGAAACCACGCCGCTGGCGAGAAAAGTTCCGCGAGGCGTTTCGCGGTATCAAGCGTGGGGTACGTGGGCATTCGAGCTTCTACGTTCACTTCTTCGTTGCCGTACTCGTTGTCGCCGCCGCATTCGTGTTGCGTTGCGATCCGATCGAATGGTGCTTGCTCGTCGGCTGTATCGGCTTCGTATTCACGGCAGAGCTGTTCAACAGCACCATCGAAACGCTGTTCCACGGTCTCGATGGCGACAGCAAGAACCGCATCCAGGGATGTCTCGATATTGCCGCCGGTGCCGTGCTGATGGCGGGCTTGACCTCCGCCACTATCGGTAGCATTGTCTTCCTACGTCGTCTCGCGAGCATGAATCTGTTCAACTAGTATCGTCGTTTATTTATCGCTGTTCGGGTCGGCCGCGAGTGCCGTTGCGCGTTGCGAGAGTTGCAGAATATGCAGCGCGCGAGCGGGATACGCTTTCTCGAATGCCGCATCGACGGCATCGTACCTCTGCCACGCATCTTTCGCCACGGCCCAGGAATCTTGTGCCGATGTCAATGCTCGCAGGCGGATCTTCTCGGCTCCCGCGAGCACCGCTTTTTGATAGCGGACCTGACTGCGTTCGGCTTGCTCGTGTTTGCAAACCGCAAGGAGGTATGCGGATTCGGCGAGGCCAATCGACGCAATCGATGTATCGGTCATCGCCTGAATCGCGCCGGGCCGCGTCCGCCAGAACTCTTCGACGTTCGCTTCGGCTAAAGGCAATTCCACGAGGCGGTTCGTCGATATTCTCGCTTTGCTCAGCTTGCTGTAAACCTCGTTGGCAGCCTTGCACCATTCGCTGATGATTGGCTCGAACTGCGGGTTGCCACGAATGCGTTCGCGGGATACGTTCGCTTGCAATTCGCGATCCACCAAGATTTTGATCGCTTCCCCGAACTGGCCGCGTTGAATCTTCTCTCTCGGTGCCGGTTCCACGAACTTCTCCAGAAACCAGCCGCCGAAGTACAGTTGCAACCGAGTTCCGGCTTCCTTTGCAGTGAGTTCCGCTGGCGGGACGTATAACGCCATCGGAATCGGCTCGATCTTCGTCAGCCGCATGTACAGTTGCATCGCCCCAACGGGCGTACGATCGGTTCCGCCTTCTTCCGCAGGAAGGAACGACGCTAAAACCCGCGTGTAGCAGTGGGCGCTCGTCGTGGCGGGCGGCCCCCAGAACGTCGGCGGCGTTCCGAGATTTGCCGCGAATCGGCTGGCTACAGCATCGATGTCGAAATCGAGTGCGACGCCGACATCGGCCTGGCACTTCTCTTCGAGGAGTTTCATTCGCATCGACAGCGCGGAAAACGGGGCACAGAGATAAACCGTCGAGGCTTGCACTTCTGCGGGCTTCGCGTCCCACGGCTTCGCTTTGTCTTCGATCCACGGCTTCAACTGATCGACGTTCGCCTTCACTTGCGCGAGCGTCCCGATGCCTTTGCCGCCAGGGCCAGGCAACGGTTCGCCACGCCACGGGTCGAACAAGAGTACATCTTTGCCAACGAGCGCGCCGACGGCCCAGAATGGCCCCTTCCCGATTTTATTCTCAATGACGGCGGTTTCGGGTGCGACTTCACGACCCGCCACGCCGACGAAACCGGCATCGATGCCCATCTGTTGAAGCACTGCCAAGAAAACGTACGCCCGTTCGAGTCCGGTGCCATAGCCTCGCCGCAGAACGAACGATGGCGGCACCGGCGGCGCGTAAACGATGCCATCCTGAGACTGTCCGAGTAGCCATTGTTGAAGGTACACATTTCGGCAAACCCATGCGAAACCGATACTCGCTTGCTTGTCGGGTGGTAACCCGGTCGGGTCCAGCGAACGCACGACATCGCGGAAATACATGCACTCGGCGATGTAGTTCGGGTCGAGATTCGTAAATACCTTCGATTCGATTTCGCGACGATCCGTATCCGATGGCCGGAATCGTTCGACGTGCGATTGCAATGCGGAAGCAGCCAGATTCGGGATCGTTGCCTCCGATGGATTCGTCGAAGCATCGGCTACGAACTGATTGAAGCCCTGGCGGATCGCGCCGAGATCGCTTTGCCGCCGGAGCGTTGCCGCGAGTGCGGGCCACGGGTCGACCGCGACGACTTTCGTCGCATCGGGGCCAGCGATCGTCGTCGGCGGTTTGGTGCAACCGGCAATCGCGATCATCACTACAAAACAAACGGGGAGCAATTTCATTCGGCGACTC
Source organism: Limnoglobus sp. (assembly GCA_043785305.1). Classification (GTDB taxonomy): domain Bacteria; phylum Planctomycetota; class Planctomycetia; order Gemmatales; family Gemmataceae; genus Limnoglobus. The sequence continues at coordinate 5,468 of JAYVXI010000223.1, forward strand.
AGTAGGGTCACTCCGGGGCGTCGAGCGCCGCTCGGATTCGGGTACAGATTCGGATCAACTTCGGTAGTTCGGCGAGCGGGATCATGTTCGGTCCGTCGCTCGGTGCCGATTCGGGGTTCGGGTGCGTTTCGACGAACACCGCATCGCAACCTGCGGCAACGGCAGCGCGGGCCAAGTACGGAACCATCGTCCGATCCCCGCCCGTTCGGTCGCCGAGCGCCCCCGGTGTTTGTACGCTGTGCGTCGCGTCGAAGATCACGGGGCAACCGGTTTCCTGCATCCACGGTATCGCCCGCATATCGTTGACGAGCAAGCCGTAACCGAATGTCGTCCCGCGTTCGGTGAGAAGCACGCGATGGTTCCCAACCTCGGCGAGTTTCGCCACCGCGTTCTTCATGTCCCACGGGGCCATGAACTGGCCCTTTTTCACATTCACCGCACGACCCGTTCGACCTGCGGCTTCGAGTAAATCGGTCTGCCGGGCGAGGAATGCTGGTATTTGCAAAATATCGCAAACTTCCGCAACGGCCGCACATTGACCGACTTCGTGAACGTCCGTCGTGACCGGGAAGCCGAACTCCGCTTTCACTTCCGCGAGGATTTTCATTCCCGCATCGACGCCCACTCCGCGAAACGACTTGCCCGAACTGCGGTTCGCTTTGTCGAACGACGCCTTGAACACCATCGGCACGTTCAGTTCGTCGGCATACTTCCGAAGCTGTTCCGCAATCCGCAAGATGTGGTCGCGACTCTCGATCACGCACGGCCCCGCGATCCACGCCAGCGGACCACCGCCTACAGATATCGGACCGATTGAGACCGCGTTCGTTGCAGGCATCGTGCCGTTCCTTTAATAAACTCGTTGTCTGATTTATATGGATTGCGACCGGTTCGCACGTCGGTTGACCGATGACCGGTCCAGGCGGTTCGAGCAGTCGCAAAGGCTGGGATCGACGGCACTCACGACGAATGCCCTACAAATTGACTCGCTACGGACATCGGCGCGCGAACGAATTTTTGCAATAACTCTCACTCCTAACCGAATCGTTCGGTGAGCCAGGAGGGTTGCGTTCATGTTTGCTCTCGATGAATTGCTTCGCGGCACGACGATCGAACCGCGGCCGTATCAGGGGCGGATCGTCGAGAAGGCGGTCGAACTGTTTACGCAAAAACAACTGCGTTCGATTCTCGTCGAAAGCCCCACGGGTAGCGGCAAAACGGTGATGGGGTTGTTGATAGCGGCCGCGCTACAACGCGAACTCGGGCTGAAAGTCGGCTGGGTGGCCATGCGTCGCTTTTTACTCGCGCAAGCCAAAGCCGAGGTTGCCGAACGTGGCATCCCGTTGCAGGCCGAATTCATTTCGATGTTCGACAAGAACCCGCCCGCGAACCTCGATCTGCTCGTCGTCGATGAAGCCCAACACGATGCGGCGGGCAGCATGGCGCATCTGCACAATGTCATCCGCCCGCGTTACATTCTCGGCTTGTCTGCCACGCCGTTTCGCGCGGACAAAGTGAAGCTCTGCTTCGATACGAGCATCCGCGATGCCGGCATTCGCACGCTGATCGAAGACGGTTACCTCAGTCAATATCGGCACTTCACCATCCCGGATTATTCGCCCGAATCGGTGGCGGATTGCTACATCCAGGATCGCGCGCGATGGGGCAAAACGGTCTTCTACTTTCACACGATTCCGCAATGCAAACGCGCCGCAGATCGACTGCTTGCTGCGGGAGTGCGGGTCGAAATTATCAGCGCGAACGGCGACCGTGAAGCGCAACTCGAGAAGTTCGATCGCGGTGAAGTCGATTGCCTGGTGAACTGCATCGTGCTCGCGGAGGGATTCGATTGCCCGAGCTTGCAGACGGTGTTTTGCCGCCCGAGCGCGAAGTCGATCACGGTGCAAATGTGCGGGCGCGTTTTGCGAAAGCACGCCGATGTGCCCGTGAAAAACATCGTGCAATGCCAGAAGATGCGTTGGCCGTTCGTGCGAACCGCCGCCCCGACGCTGCAATACGTCTGGGCCGATACCGAATGGCGCACGTTGCAAATCAACCCGCGAATCCAGCAAGTCGCGCAGTCCACCATGCGGGCACTGGCACGAACGCCCGTCGACTTGCCGGAGTATCTGAAGAAACGCCAAACCGCACCGACGCAACATTGGAGCGTAGCGGTCCAAGAATAACAGGTGCGTCCTTCGTCCTTCTTTCTCTGGTAGCCGCAGGTCTTTAGCCTGCGCGGGGGCAAATACCCTTAAAAAACCAGTCGTGGCGAGCCCCTGCCCATGGTATCACCATGGGCTACGTGAGCGGTCCCTTCAGGACCGAAGAGCAGAACCCCGACACTGAAGGTGTCGCTCTCTCAGCCCATGGTGGAACCATGGGACGGGGGCAAATACCCTTAAAAACCAGTCGTGGCGAGTCCTCAAGACGCGACGCAAGAGGCACAGTGACAATGGGTGCAGCCCCTGCCTAAAGACCTGCGGCTACCGGCTACCCAAAACCACCGTTTTTGAATCCCCACAAACCCGTTTTCATCACCCTGTCAGGAGAGACGATCATGACGACGACATTCGACTACGGCATCTGCCAACTTCGCGACTTGCAGGTTCCGACCGGCCACGACTCCACCGATAAGCCGAGCGCTGCCAACCACACCGACGACTTGCTGATGCACGGCCAACCCGTGAAAACGAGTCGCCGCTTCTGGCACAGTCTGCAAGTGCGTTTCGGCTTCACTGCGAATATCTTTCGCTATTTCTCGCACGCGGAAGTGTTTCAGCGAATCAGCACGAAAGCGCCCGACGACAAAATTCGTTGGTGCCTCGAACGCAACACCGAGACGAATTCCACCCGCTTGATGGCGGTGTCGAACCCGAAGACGGCGGTCATCCCGCACGATGATCTCGAGAATCTTCTGACGCGACATCGAGCGAAGGAAACGCTGTATCACGAAGGGGTCGTGCGGAGTTGCCACACGCCGCGCCATGCGACTCCGTTCACGATTTCCGGCGACGGTTTCGAGGCGCAATACGTGATCGAAACGCCGATCGACGGTTTCGGAAAGCCGTCGATTTATCTTGCTATGCTGCGTCAGATTTGCAGCAATGGGGCCGTAGCCATGACGCCCGCATTCCGCAGCGAAATCAATTTGGGGCGAGGCGGCGCGAACGCGACGTTCGGCCTCGTTCGCGCGCTCGAAGGCTTCAACAACGAAGAAGGTTTCATGGCACTCCGCCAACGCTTCGAGTCATCGACGCGATCGTGGGCTTCGGTCAACGAAGTCACGCGGTTCGGCCGATTGCTGGTGGGAATGGTGAACGCGAAGGAAGTCCCCGGCCGATTGGTGGCACCGAAAATTAAGGGCAGTGACGGCGCTTCGCTGATGGATGGCTCGCCGATGATGCACGCTTTCAGCAAGATGGCGGGCGACCTCACCAGCATCTACGGGCTGGCCAACATGGACGCACTCAGCGCGAAACGGCAACGCACGTTACCCTCGGCCTGTCGCGTTTACGACCTGCTCAATTTCGCGAGCGAAGTCGCCACGCACCACGCGAAACCGGCCGGTGGCAAACGCATACAGGGCTTCATCGGCGAACTCGTGAGCGGCGAGTACGACCTCGAAAATACCGTCGATCAGTTCGCCGACTGGAAAGATTTCTTCTTGGGCGATAGCTCGAAACCGACATCAAAAAGCAAACGATGAATGCGGGTCGAACAATCCTCGTTGAATCCACCGCCCTGTGTGCAGGGTGGCTTTGGCAATCGCTTCTCAGTCCCGTTGCACTTCCCGCAAGTCTTCGCGTTCCACTCGAACGACTGGCTCAATCGCCGTAACTCCGGCGATTGCGACCGTCAAAATTCATCCGCCTGTATGATACTCCCACAAGTTACACGCGAGGCTGCCGTTGTAGAACGGCGTGCGGCGTTCCACGGGTAGTCCGACGTTACGGGCGAGCATGTCGTTCGACGTGAACACCAACAGCCGCCAGCCGGGCCAGTTTCTTCCGGCGGCTTCACCGATCATTTGGTAGTCGCGAATCAGCTCGCTTTCGTCGCCGATGCGTTCGCCGTATGGCGGATTACATATGAGAATGCCGGGCGGCCCTTCGGGTGGCCGGGCCTCGTTTAAGTCCAAACGGTGGAACGGCACGATCCCGCCGACACCGGCCGTCTTCGCATTATTGATCGCAAAATCGACGACATCGCGGCGAATGTCGCTGCCGATAATCGTCGTCGGGCAGACGGTCGCCACCTTGTCGCGGGCATCGTCCCGGATGGCATTCCACAACTGCCGGTCGAAGCTCGGCCAGCCCATGAAGCCGAACCATTTGCGAGTCAAACCCGGCGGGCGATGTGTGGCGATCCACGCCGCCTCGATCGGGAACGTGCCCGAACCGCACATGAAATCGACGAGTGGGACATCGCCGAACCAGCCCGTCGAAAGCAGCAGCCCGGCAGCGAGTGCCTCGTTCAACGGTGCCCGCGTCAGCGCCGGTCGGTAGCCGCGTTTGTGCAAGGAATTCCACGACGTATCGAGGCTAAGAATACCTTTGTTCCGCGAGATATGCAGGTTGATACCGATCATCGGCGTTTCGGTATCGACACTCGGCCGACGCCCGGCGAGTTCGCGGAACTGATCGCAAATGCCGTCCTTTACCCGTCGTGCCGCATACTGCGAATGCGTAATCAGCGAGTCGCGGACGTTGCTATCGACGGCCAATGTATGGTCGGGCGACATGAAATCCGGCCAGTGCAACGAACGCACCGCATCGTACAGTTCATCGGTCGAACGCACGGGGAATTCGAGGATCGGCTGCAACACGCGCACGGCGGTGCGCAGCCACAAGTTCGCCCGATAGAGCAGATCGATTTCCCCGGAAAACGAGACGCCGCCGCGACCTTTAGTGATGTCGGCAGCGTGGAGGGTTTCGAGTTCCCACGCAAGGATCGGCTCGAGGCCGCGAGCGCACGTGGCGAAAAAACGCGGCATGGGAAACGATCAACCTTTCGAGGCCAGGAAGCCGACCGCAACGACGGCAGTAAGCGCGAGAACGATGGCCAACAGAATCAGGCGTTGAATGTACCAAACTTCGACCGCCTTGCCGAGCGGCGCACGCATGAGTGCCATGTGCAACCCCGTCGCGATCGTTAAATCGAGCGGCAACGCCAGGAAGAAACTCACGATGCGGGCTTCCCACAAAGGGTAACCCGCACTTTCGTACACGTATTGCAGCACGGCTACGAGGATCGCTTCCACGATCGTCCAGACGATCCACGAGACGATGACAATGCCCGCGGCAGCAGGGAACCGCGGTCGCTCGACGCCGCACCATCGACACGCCATCATGAAGATGAACACGGCGAACGCAAGCAGCGCGAACAGCATTGCACCGATGCAAGCGAAAGCGATAATGACCGCCATGGAATCTCGTCGCTCAGGTGGCTTCGGTGGGTACGGGAAAATGCTCGCACAGTTCGCGGACACTACCGCGAACGCGGGAGATCAAGTCGTCGTCGGCCGGCTTCGCGAGAACGTCCGTAATCCATCGCGCGATCTGCTTCATCTCCGGTTCTTTCATTCCGCGCGTCGTCAGCGCGGGCGTGCCGATCCGGATACCCGATGGGTCCATCGGCTTGCGCGGGTCGTACGGGATCATGTTCTTGTTGACGGTGATACCCGCCGCATCGAGCGCGGCCTCGGCTTGCTTGCCGCCGATGCCCGCTTTGGTGAACACGTCGATCAGCATCAGGTGGTTGTCCGTACCGCCGGAGACGATCGGGAAGCCGTGCTTCATCAGATCTTCGGCGAGGTACTTCGCGTTATCGATCACTTGCTGAATGTAATCGCGGAACGCCGGGCGAAGCGCTTCGCCGAACGCGACGGCCTTCGCGGCGATCACGTGCATCAGCGGGCCACCCTGGATGCCGGGGAACACCGCCGAGTCGATTTTCTGTGCCCACTCGGGCTTACACAAAATCAGTCCACCGCGCGGGCCACGCAACGTTTTGTGCGTGGTCGATGTCGTGAAGTCCGCGAATGGCACGGGATCCGGGTGCAGTTTCGCGGCCACCAAGCCCGCGATGTGCGCCATGTCGACCATGAACAGCGCGCCGACTTCCTTGCTGATCTCAGCGAATTTCGGGAAGTCGATGATACGCGAATACGCACTGGCACCCGCGATAATCAGCTTCGGTTTGTGTTCGCGGGCTTGTTTCGCAAGTTGATCGTAGTCGATACGGTGCGTATCCGGGGTCACGCCGTAGCTGACGACCTTGAAATATTTGCCGGAGAAGTTCAACTTCATACCGTGCGTCAGGTGGCCGCCGTGGGCGAGGTCGAGGCCGAGAATCGTATCGCCCGGTTGCAGGCACGCGAGGAACACCGACATGTTCGCTTGTGCCCCGGAGTGCGGTTGCACGTTCGCATGTTCGGCGTCGAATAGTTTTTTGAGCCGGTCGATTGCGATCCGCTCGGCGACATCGACGAATTCGCAGCCGCCGTAGTAGCGTTTGCCGGGGTAACCCTCTGCGTATTTGTTCGTCAACACCGTGCCCTGCGCGGCCATCACCGCAGGGCTGGCGTAGTTTTCGGATGCGATCATCTCCAAACCGAACCGCTGGCGGTTCCGTTCGGCTTGGATCGCGTGATTCAGTTCGGGGTCGGCGTGTTGGAGCACATTCATAACGCAGTATCTCGGGAGTCCGCTTTCGGGCGAGTCTCGCAATCTCGATCTACTCAAATTATAGATTCTCCGTAACCGTTCACGGGGCCGATTGCATTTCCAACGTTCCAGAACCCGTAGGCAGCGGTCGTAGAGGCTTTGCGATGTGGGCACCGACAGAGTATCCGCGAGAAAAACCCGGACGGTTTGAAGTGATCGCGCGATAGCATTGTCGGTGCGTATCGGATCCGGTTTGGACTGTGATTCGATACGTTTTTGTTAGCCCGACGCGCAAGTTTTGAAGTTGCGCTTTCCGTCGCGATGTGGACGCACAGTCGCTTCTGAGCCGATTCCCCGCAAGGGGTCGGGTTCATGACATCCGCCCGTTTCCACGATCCTTACGAACGGACTCACACATATTTGGGCTTTACCCGACCCCTTGCGGGGAATCGGCTCGGTAAGTCTCGCTTTGACAATGTTCATTCTCGAAAATCCGGCGAGCGGCATAACGTGAGCGTGCCGAGTGAACCCTCTGCGGCTACCACTGCATGCTTACGCAATGCCGCTCGCCAGGCGCAGGTTTGTGCGTGAAACGACTGCATTTCAAAACAGCGCAACTCCAAAACGCGCCAGCGAGGGGAACCCGCGAGAAGGCACGCCGTCGCAGAAACGACAGTAATCCCTCGCTAGCGCGTCGGGCTAACAAGAATGGATTGTTAGACCGGTAACGCATCATTTCCGACCGCGTGAAGTATGAAAGTTCGCAACTGTCGTGAGTTTCGCCGAGAATCGCGTCGAAGGCACGCACCCACTTCCCCGCACACTTTTCCGTCGTGAAAATGCCCAATTGTGCGAATCCAATGAGATTCGCATCTCGCAATAATAATCGCAACGCATTTCGGGCGCAAGACTTACACGATGTGACTCGGGCAGGCTCCACTAAGTACCTGGAGCGGCCAGTCTCCGCTCGGACACAGACGATCAATTAAGAGCCTGAAACATGAACGACGCAACAAGGCTGCTCGCGATGCCGACAATGAGGCCAAGGCCGATAAGGCCGAGGACAACGGATCGCCAACTGGCCAAACGCTTCTCGCGTTCGTCGCCTTGGCCAATGGCGAACACCACCACTGGAAAAAGCCAGTTGTGGAAAGCGTTCAACATCACGGTACTCACTACGCCAAAAAGTCCTGACGCAATGATAGTTAGCAAGAACTGGGGAGTGAACTCAAGCGGTTTGTTATCCATCTTTCCGGTGACAGCTTTCCAGGCAATGATCCCGAAGCAAAATAATAGCATCACGAGAGCAGGACCAAAAAAATACACAGTCGGAGAAGCAAACCTCGCGTACCAAGGGCGCATTTCTGTGAGCCACTCTTCGATCTTCTTCATGCAACTCGCCACTGCCATTCCCGGTCCTTTCAGGGAGATCGTGACGTTGCTCAAGCGGCGACCGGCGATCCGAATGCTTACCCACCTCTCGGGGGACTTCGAGCGACCATAAATCCACAGCGATGTGATCCTCCGCTCATTCTGGTTCTCGTACTTTTTCGCATCAGTTATGGAGTCGTATTCACGGGTAATCTTGTCCGAGCAGTCGAAGTAGAAACTAAGGGAAGCGCCGGAGTCGAGGAAGCCTCGCAGTATTTCGTTGATCTTGGAAAGGTCTTTCTCTCGAAGGATGAGGACGCTGAAATAGCTATCTTCCGCTGACGCAGATACGGGTTGTTTCTCGGGCATCCTGGAATTCCTGATTCTGAAACTATCGGTGGCCGAACGACCAAGATAAGTTGCCGGGCCGGCTGCAACAACGTCATCTCTCGAAAAGCCGTGATGCTGGCCCGGTCAACTTGAATGTCCCCTTTTATTACCCTACTCTTGACCTAGTTCGCGAGAGGGATGACGCTAGGCCTCACGTCGTAATCCCCGCACCCGCGCGAGTCGCTTCATGCCGGGGAGAGGTCGTAGCTCGGGGAACGTGCGAGTCCGGTTTCCTCCATCCAACCATGCTCGCAACTTGTGGTCGGCCTCGGCATTCGCAGCCCAAAGCGACAGACCGGTCTGGCCAGCAATGCCGTCCTCGAACACCGGCTGGCTCCACTGACCATGGATGTCCACGAACACAGCCCCTTCCTTTGGCCAGATCCTGTCGTCGATCTCGACAGTGAGCCAAAGAGTGATACGCCGGCCGAGGTTGTGCGCAGTTCCCGAGGCGGTGAAACTTGCTTGGACCACTTGACCGTCGCACGGTTCACTGATAGTTCCCTTCACGGCTTCAAACGTTAACTGCCGGCGGAGGGGGATCGAAGGACATTCCTCCACATAGCCCTGGAATCGCTTCGCGGCTTCCGCCTCTGTGAGTTGGTTGGCGTCCAGTAAAGCAGATAGTCCCTCCAGTCGTGCCGCACACTTCTGCAGTAGGAACAGGCGTGATTCCACCTGCCCTTTGTACAGCGCCGCTGCAACCGTCGCTACGAGGGAGCAAATGGTCGCGCCTAGCGGTAGCAGCCAGCTAAGCGTGCTAGAGAGGCCTTGGCTGAGCAAGAGAACAACAACTCCGTTGAGCCCGGTGGCGACCGCTCCGCCGATAATGTTCACATACGTCAGTCGAGTACCGAAAGGTTCTAAGGAACTCAGGTAGTTGCTGATCTCATCCCGCTTCTCCTTGATTTGCTTTCGGATACCAAAGGGCACCGGTTGATCGCTCATCTCACCACCCCTTCTCCCTATTGATTACCCTCTGCGACCGAACGCATAAGAATCCATGCGTTGCGATCCGCGTGCAGACTTTGCGGGCCGCAGCGTTCTTCGCGGATCGCTACGCATAGATTCCGTTGTGCGAAACCGCTCGTCTGCGAAGCCTCGGCGACTCTGGAATTTCAATCGACATCGGCTTCACTTCCGCACATTCTAACCACACTCCCACGACGGCCGCAACTACTTTCCTGCCAGTTTTCAATATCCCCGCTTCGCGGCGAAACGAATCCCAATTCAGCCTCACCCATACGATTCGCCGAAGTCAAAAAATCGCAGACGATCCGACGTAAGTCAGAATTCGTGTCGTGCACGGACGTACCTAAAAGTGTCTCCAAATGACATGGAAATGTCGCGTCCGGTCGATTTTGTGTCGTACTCGGTCGATTTTGTGTCGCGTCCGGTCGATATTTGCGCCGGTTTTTGAAACGATGGCAATCGGCGTAACCCTCAATGCGGGTTCGAGATGCGGGATACGCATCCGTGTTTCGCGAGCAAAAAGAGGACTTTTGGGGCCTCAAAAACCGGAAAAACACCCGAAAAACCGGTTTTCGAGCGTCCGCAATTGTGACTTACGTCAATTATGAGTTCACACAAATCCCCGCTTCGCGAAGTTTCCCGGTAAGTGTGTCGCCGGGCCGGTAATGGATGCCGCGGAAGCCGTGCCGTTCGGCGGCTTCCACGTTCACGGCTATGTCGTCGATGAACGCGCATTCGTGCGGTTCGGCATTCGCAAACGACTGACAATATGCATAAAACGCCGCATCCGGTTTGCGCGCCTTCGCTTCATACGACACGCCGAGATGCGAGAAATGTTGCAGAACATCCTGAAATTGCAGGCGAAACTTCGCCGCATGCGTTTCGTTCGTGTTGCTCGCCAAGACGAGGCGATACGACTTCGCGAGTTGCGGTATGTGGTCGCATACGTCGGCGTTGCGCGTGAAGATTTCGACGAACGGCGTGAGAAACTCTTCTTTCGTACAACGTAATTTACCGAGTTCGGTGGCCGTCCGAATGTACTCGGCGGTGTCGATCTGCCCACTCTCGAATTGCCGTTCGAGCGAGCCATAGAGCATTTTCCGCAACTCTTCCGATGGCATATCGGTGTAGGTCGATAGTTTTGCCACTGCGGGCGAGTGATCGAAAAACGCGACGACGTTGCCGAAATCGAAGAACAGAGTCCGAATCATTGCGCGTGCCCTGCGAGTGTTACTTGCCCGGTATTCTCACGATATAGGCATCGGATTCGGGTGCGGTGCGGTTTTTCGGCCCGCAACCGATGAGCACCGAGACACCATCGGCGGCCAAATCGAACGAGTAGATCGGCCCCGTTGCCACATCGGCGGCCGCGATGAGCTTGCCATCGGCGACGTTCCAGACGGCGAGGTAACCCTGGTTGCGCGGGGCGGTGCCTGCCGATATCAGCGTCTTGTCGTCGGCACTGAACTTCACGGCATGAACGAAACCGGGGTGTGCCTGTGCTGGCCCGTTCGGCGTTTTGAGATTCGGATTCACGAACTCGCGGACGAGGTTTCCCGTTGCAAAGTCCCAAAGTTTAATCGAACGATCGCTCGAACCACTCGCGAGGAACTTGCCATCTTTCGTGAACGCAAGGCAGAACACCTGATCGCGGTGCCCCGTGGCCGGCGGCGCGGTTGCCACCAGCGGCGTGTCGGGGTAACCCTTAATTTCGCGGATCAGCGCACCGCTCGTGGCATCCCAGATTTTGATCGACTTATCGAAACTCGCGGACACCAACGCCTTGGAATCGGGCGTCCAGACGACGGTATAAATCGGTTGCGGAAGCATCATCGTCAGGTGGGCGTTAATCTGCTTCAATGGTTGCCCGCCCTTGACGACATCGAACGTGCGAATCAGGCCATCGTGCCCTGCGGTGGCTAGTAGCGTGCCGGTTTTGTCGAACGCGACGGCATCGACGAGGTTCGGGTGTGGAAACGATTTCACCGGCTGATCCGATGCGACTTTCCAGACGCGAACGATGCCGTCGTGACAGCCCGTTATCAGTTGCTGACCGGCTTCGCCGACGAAGGCGAGCGAGGTCGTTTTCGCCGGGTGCGGGAAGACCTGTACTACGCTGCCAAACTCCGGTGGCAACGGCTGATTTTGCGTAAAGATCACGTTCCACGCGACGACGGTGTTGTTCTCGATCACGCCCGAAAGCATCTGCCCGTTCGGGTGGAACGCGAGTTCGGAGACTTTCGCGGCGGCCTTGAACGACCCCGCCAATTTATTGTCGTTGAGCGTGAAAATCTGGATCGAGTTATCGGCCGCGCTCGCCACGGCCACGAGTGTCGCGTTCCGGGAAACTGCAATCGCCGAACTCGGGCCGGTCACTTCGAGCGTGCGTTCTTTCGCACCGCTCGTCGGGTTCCACCCGGTCACGATGTTGCCCGCTCCCGTCGTGAGTATCTGCGAAGTATTCGGCACCATCGCAATGGGGCCGCGAATGAGGTCGGCATCCTTGGTGAAACGAGTCGCCGAAATCGGGTGCGATGTCACGGCGTTGTCATCCGAGCCAACGACAACGAACGGTTGAGTGGGGTGATAATTCGCAGTGTTCACCGAAGCATTTTGTGGGAAGAACTGCAACGGCTGGCCGGTGGCCACGTCGTACAACCATGCCGCTTTCTCGGGGCTGCCAATCAGCAACTTCGTGCGATCCGGGCTGAAACTCAGCGACGTCGGCTCGAACGGCAGGGCAGGAAATGGCAGTTCCTTGGCGTCGGCGGTTTGCCAAATCTTGACGGATTTTCCAGCGGAAACCGCGATGACGGTGGCATCGCGTGATATCGCCAGCGACTTCCCAACCTCAGTCAGCGTGCCGTAGGTTTTGATTTCTTTCATCGCGGGCAAGTCCCACAACTTCACCAATTTGTCCGCCCCTACGGCCACGATCTGCCCGTTCGGGAGGAACGCCGCCGCCCGTACGCCCCCGATGTGGCCGGGCAACGTCGAAGTCGCTACCAATTCCGGCATCGACACGGATTTGTCGCCGACGAGGCTAATCATCAGTGTTTTGTTGTCGGCGAAAATGCCGAGGTTGCGCACCGCAGCGGCGACCGCTACCCCTTGCAGTTCGCGGCCCGTATCGACATCGTACGCACGAACCGTACGTCCTTGGGGCGACGCGATACCTGCGATCAACCGCGTGCCATTGGCGGAAATCGCCAGCGCTTCGACCGGTCCGGCCACGATGATTTCCTTAAGCGTTTTGCCATCCGCACCGCGAAAGATGCACTTCGAGATTGCGGCATCGCTGACCGCGAACGCGGCCTTCGCGCCCGTCGACATTCGTGCGTATGCGGTCGTCTTGCCTTTCAGGGCTTCGGTTGCAACGACGGTTTTGCCAGTGATTTTGTCGAACGTCGTCGCGATGCCGGTCTCTTCCACCGCAAGGAACTGCGGCTGTCCCGCGATCGCTTCGAGTGCGATAAGTGGCGCTTTCAACGCGAAGCTACCACTAGGCTCGAACTTCGGTCCTTTGCCGAGCGGCAGTTTCCAGAGTTTGATCGGGCCGGTGGCGTCCGAAGTCGCCAGCGTTTGGCCGTCGGCGGAGATGGCGACGTACGCAATCGACTTCGGATGTGCGGCCACCAGCACGCCCGCCGGTTGACCACTTGAGATTGTCCACAACCGAACGGTGCCGTTCGTTTCGCCGGCGGCCGTCACATCGCCTGCCACTGACATCGCAGTGACAGCCGTGGTGCAACCGGCGAGCGTTTTCTCCGGGTTGCCGTTGTTCCAGATGCGGACTTGCTTGTCGTTTCCGCCAGTGATGACCCGCTTGCCATCGGGGTGAACGGTAGACACCGTCACGACATCGGCGTGTGCCAAAGCCTTCGGCGGGTTCAACGGCAACGCCCACGTTTTGAACAGGCCGTCGTCGCCCGCCGTGGCGATCTGCGTACCGTTCGGGTGGAACGTCACCGCACGCACGGCCCCGGTGTGTGCGAAAAATTCGCCCTTCATTTTGCCATCGCCCGTAGCGATCACCAACAGTTTCCCGTCGGTCGTGCCCAACGCGATCAGTGCGTTATTTGCCGCAATTGCCAGCGATTCAGCCGTCGAAGCCAGTGGTGGAATCGCCATCACGGGCGCACCGGTGACAGCATTCGACCACTTCACCGATTTGTCGACTGCGACTGTCAGCAGGAAATTTCCGTCGTTCGAGATCGCACTCAAACGCACCGGCGCGGTGTGGTCGAACAACTTCTTGGAAGGTAACGCGGCACTCGGCCAAACGCGAAGAATGCCATCGGCACTCGTCGTGTAAACATTGGCACCGTTCGCCGTCACGCTCATCGCTTCGATGGCTACTGGGCCGACGCCCACCGTGGAGATGGGTAATCCGTTCAGCGCATTCGTGACGCGCAGCGTCCGATCGACGCCGGTGGAAAGTATCGACTGACCATTCGGTGTCAGTGCCAGGCCCGTAACTGCGCCGATGTGCCCCACCGATTCGCCGAGGGCTTTGCCGTCGGCCAAAGTCCAGACGCGAATTTTCCCATCGTCGCTCGCCGCCGATAGCGTCTTGCCGTCGGCGCTCACGGCGACTTTCGCGACCTTGCCACCCATCGCGATTTCGCGACTCGGCTTACCCGAAGGTACGTCCCAGATCCGCGCGAAATTGTCCGCTCCACCCGAAGCGATCTGATCGCCGGCCGCGTTGAACGCTATTGACAGTACGAGGCTCTGGTGCCCCGCTGCCCCGGCCAGCGAACGCAATTCCTTGCCCGTGGCGGCGTCCCAAAGTTTGATGCTTTTGTCGAAGCTACCCGTGGCCACGATCTTGCCATCGGGGCTGTACGCGACCGCATAAATCGGGTCGGTGTGCCCCTTAAAAGTAACCGTCGTTTTCAGTTCCGATTGTGGGACTTGCGCAACGAGGCTCGCACTGAGTGCGAATAAAATGGCAGGAAAGAGCGTAAAGCGGACAGAATGCGACATCGAAAACCCTCGTGCGACAGGTGAGGCGGGCACAATCCGCCCGGCGGGAGTTCTAGTGTCGCATGAGTCGTCGCGAACGTCAACAATGCCATTCAAAATCGCGTTGAGCGTTCGCGATTAGAATTTACGGATGGAATTCGCGGGCCATTCGAGGAGTACGCCGAGTTTCGTGAGTTGATCTTGGTAATCCGCCAATCGTTTCGCATCTTCGCGGACTTGCTTCGGTTCGAGATCATTCGCGATGCAATAGGCAGCCAGCGCCCCTGCCGCTTCGCCGATGTTCCACTCGACGGGGTGTAACCGGTAACAGCCGTTGGTTAGGTGCGTGACACCGAGATTCTTGCACGCCGGCAAGACGTTCCGCACGCGAACGGGCAACAGCGAGCCGAGCGGGATCTGGAACGGATACACCTGCGAGCCGCCCTTCTTCTCGCCTTCGCTAGTCTGGTGCAAATCCATGTACAGGTAATGCCCGATGCCGACGGAGTCTTTGAATGGCTCGGCAGTGGCTTTGTCTTTGCCGAACTCGCGGTCGCGGATCGGCTTGCTGACGTGCTGTTCGAGAATCGTGAAGTCGGCCTTTATTCGCCGCGATTCGCGGATGTACGCCGCCATCGCGAGGCCGTCTTTGGTTCCCGTTTGTTCGGGACACAAGCGTAAACCGGGCCAGCCTTTCTTGCCATCGGCGCGCGGCGATTCGGTTTGCAGCCAGTGGACGAGTGCCATGCTCATCTGGCGAGATCGTTCGCGATGCTCGGCAGCCTTCTCCGGCGTGCTGCCGTGCAGGCTGCCGAGCGTGTAATCGTTCATGTGCCAATTGATTACCGAGACATCGCCGACGTAACTGCCGGGCACGAACATCTTCGAGTCGATTACGCGTCGATATGTCCAGAAGTTCGGTTTGGTCGCTTCCGGGTCGCGGTCGCCCTTCGGGTAGAAGCTGAATTCCGGGTCGTTCCATTGGAACAGCGGCTTGTCGACATTCGGGTAGCTTTTCCAGAAATCGTAGTCCTTCGGCTTGTCGATGACGTGTTCTTTGCCATCGTCGTGTTCCAGAATGAAGCACCACGTGAACGACTGGATGTTGCCTGGCCGCGGTTTGTCGGGGGCGTTCGGCTCGCCCGTCATCGCTTTCGATTCCGAACCGGTGACGTATTCGACTTTCGCCAGAGGTAAGAGATCGCCTTCTTCGGTCGCATCGATGAAGTAGTCGCCACTCAACGTAAAATTGTTACCCGTTCTGCGGTCGAGCAGCGTCACCGATTCGACGCGATCGCCTTTGAGCGTTGCGGATATGGGCACGCACTGACGGTGGATCGTTAGTTGACCGTTCGCCACAAACGGCTTCAGAGTTTCTTCGAGTACCATCACGGCCACGCGCGGCTCGTGGCACAACCGAGATACCCACCCGTTGCCGGGGTTGAGGTTGGTCGTGTCGCGAAAATCGGGCCGCATCGCACGCTCGGTTCGCTTGCGATAGTGCTGCCTGACGGCGGTTCGGAAGTCGCGATACGACTTCGTGCTGCCGCCCGTTTCGATCGAATGATTTTCGTCTGGGGGTACGAGTTGCGATGTGAGTTGGCCGCCGATCCACTCGGTCTCTTCGGTCATGATGACCTTCTTCGCACCGCACCGACAGGCCGCCAGCGCCGCCGCCACGCCACCAGTTCCGCCGCCGATGATGACGATGTCGGCTTTGTCATTTTGTGCCGCTCGCACGAAACTCGAAACCAAAATCCCAGAAGAAGTCGCAACGAATGCGCGACGAGATAACGTCATGGGAACCTACATCTGTTGTGCGCGTGTGGATCATCGTTCGGCGGGCAAGCCGACCGGTTGCCCATTTTCACCTACGGTGAACAGCGACCGTATCGCCCGTGGCGTACGCAGGAAGGTGGCATCGTCCGCCGGGTCGTCCCCGGCTAACTTCGGAATGTAACCTCGAAGCGAGTTTAGCAAAGGAAATCCGTCCGTCGATGTGTAATCGCGTACATTTCCGTTCGCGTTCAAACCGGCGTTGCTCAATACCTGAAATTGCTCGTTCACGACCGAATCCCAAACCGCACCCGTCCAGGGAAACACGTAACCTTGCTTATCCCAGACCTTCACCGCTTTCCATTTCGTGTCGTCGTAAGTCGGCGATTGCCAATCGCCGACGACGGCGTCAATCGATTTCCAGTTGGCATCGGTTTCGACGATCGGCACGGATTGCAAACCGGCGGTACTCAGCCGCACGGTCAGACCCGCTGCCACCGCGAAGCCGGAGTTGATCGGGTCGAGCGTGTGACTCGCTTCGACGGCAATCGCGTTGTTGCCGGGCTTCAACATGGCACGCACGGGGAATGCAAAGACGCGCCGAGTGAAGAACTTCGGCGTGCTCTCGCCGACGAGCGTGCCGTTGAGCCAGACTTTGAACGCGGTCACGCAGCCGATATCGAGCGTCACCGCGCCGGTTGGAAACTCCTTCAAATCGAATGAACGTCGAAAGCGTCGGGTACACGCCGGCACGTTCGTTTCCGAAAGTGCATCGCGGCCCTCATCGTGCCAGAGCCACACGGCACCGGCGCGACCCGTCGTTCGAGTTTCTGCCCCCATGTATTTCGCGATCGTATTCAACTTAAAGAAGAGATTGTTAGAAATCTCGAAGGTCGCCGGGTTTATTGGGAGTGCATCGAACAGCACGCCGACTTGGCAGGTTGCGAAGGCATTGTTGCGAATCCGAACGGGGGACTTTGAGGCTGCGTTGGTGTACACGATTGCTTGGTTCGCACCCGAAAAGCGATTCGCGGTGATCGCCACATCGTTGAGTTCGCCACTGAGTTCGATCGCAGGTGCGAACGGCCCTTCCCAACGACACTCATCGACGCGAATGTGTTTCGTCGAACCGAGTAGCAAAATTCCCTGTGCCTCTTTCGCAGTTAGGAATCGCAGTTTGTTCACGATCATCGGGCTGGCGGCGTTCGCTTCGCAGCCATCTAAACGCAGGGCCGTGCGGAAGCCTTCGATGCTCGAATTGGCGAAGCGTAACCCGGCTACGCTGCCCTTGATTTCCACTGCCGTCCCCGTTTCTCCGATGAATGCAATGTGCGAGACGGTCAGCCCCACGACGTTCTCGATGCGTATTGCCGGTTTATCGACAGATGCAGATCGCCAACGGATCGGCACGTTTTCCGGCCAGCCTTGGATCGTCACTCTGGGTGGAACGTCGGTTATTTCGAGCGATTCGGTATGGTCCGAAGCCACGATCAGGATTCGGTCACCAGACTTCGCAGCAGATAAGGCATCGCGTACCGACTGGTACTGTCCGCCCGGTCCCACGACAAGACTCCCTGCTGGAACGAGCACACTCGGGCGGGTGGGTGTCGGCGTGGCTTGTGTCGCTTCGGGTTTGGTCGCGACATTCTTCGGAGCCGAGAAGGGATTGGCAAACACCGCAATGAGCGCAGCGGCGATCGCTGTGACAACCATCGCGGCAGCCCCGATTAAGACCCACTTTTTCTTGTCGAACGTTTCTGGTGCGACCGTGCCGTTCGGCGGCGTCGGTGCGGCCATACGAGCAATTCGTTGCATCTGCCGAACGCGCGATGCGCTCGTCAGGTTGCTATCTAACAGGATTCGCGAACTCGGCTTCTTGCTCGAATTCGGCCCCTGACTTCGCGGCCCACCGGTCGCAGGTCCACTTCCGTAAATCGACATCGTCGGGAAATAGTCATCGCTCGGTGGCACTGGCGGATCGGGCAGAAATGGAGCCAACGCTTCGACGACATCTTCGGGGTGCGTGTATCGGTCTTCGGGCGATTTTCGCATCATTGTCCGCAAGACATCCAAGATCGGTTCGGGCACCCCTTCCGGCGGGTCGGGATTTTGAAATTGGTGCCCGAGGAGTTTTTGTGCGATCGTCCGATCGTCGAACGGCGCGCGTCCCGTGAGCAGAAAGTAAAACGTTGCACCGAGGCTGTAAATGTCGGCACGAATGTCGATCGATTCCGACTGCAACGCTTGCTCCGGAGCCAGATAATCCGCTGTGCCGATGATCGTGTTCCCACTCAGATTCCGCGTGAGATTTTCGTTCGTTCCTTCTTGCGCGTAGCGCACGAGGCCGAGGTCGAGAATCCGAATTACGCCCGCACGGTCGAGCAACAAGTTGCTCGGCTTCAAGTCGCGGTGTATCAGCCCGCAATCGGAAATGTGCTGCAAGCCACTTGCGGTTTGCGAGATGTAGTTCGCCGCTTGTTCGGGCGGTAACGGGCCTAGCTTCTTCACCAGATCGTGCAGGTTTACCCCGTCGACGTAATCCATCACGATGTAGTAATACTTGCCTTCGGCCCGATCGAAATCGTGCGCGCGCACGACATTCGGGTGATTGACCGAAGCCGCCGCCCGCGCTTCCCGGATGAATCGCGAGATCGCGCTCGGGTCGTTCCCTTCACTCACGTGCAACAGTTTCAGCGCGACCCAATGCCGCATGACCACGTGCTCGCACAGGAACACTTGGCTCATCCCGCCCGATCCGAGCGGCCGCAGAACCTTGTACTTCCCGATGAAAAAGTTTTTGTATCGCCCCTTCAACAAGTGATCGGCTTGAAACGATGTGATTAGGCCATCTTGGAGCATTTTTCGGGCGAGCTTGATCGCCGTCATTCCTTCGAGATTTTCCAAACTGATCAGATAACGATCCAACGCATCCTCTTCCAGCAGCTTACTGCTGCGGAGGAGAATCAAAAAATCGTTCGTCGAAGTCGGTGTCGCCATGCGTGGTATCCAAACCGATCGCGTCACGTATAGCGACAGCCTGACCGGTTTTGTAATATTTGCACGAAAAGTCGATTTAGGGGAGATGGCGGTAGCGAAAAAATCGCAACGATTTCACAAATCGTAACGAATTTGCGCCAAGTCGCGATTATTGGGGCAGCTGAGAAGATCTTCTTGGCCCGCGTTTTGGCAACTTTTTCAGATCCTGCGAAATTGCCGATCGAGTTCGCTTCGGCTGAACGACAACGACGTGGGCCGGCCGTGCGGGCAGTGGTGCGAATCTTCGGCCATGTCGCGCAGCTGTAATAGATACGCAATTTCCTCTTGCGTCAGTTTGTCGCCGGCTTTCACGGCCGCTTTGCACGCCATCGTTGCTAACAAGTGGTCGAGCAACGCTTCCTTCGCGGGCATTCGCTCCTTTGAGATCAGGTAATCGATTGCACTTTGCAGAATCACGTGTGGCGGTTTCCGCGAAAGCAGCGTTGGGTAGCTCGATAGCAAAATCGTGTTCCCGCCGAAGTCCGAAATCTCCAAACCCAGGCGTTCCAGTTCGTCTTTCGCTTCCAGCACCATCGCGGCTTGATCGGCGGGGAGATCGATCGGTTCCGGGATCAGCAACCGCTGCACTTCGAGTTTGCCATCGCGAATCCGCCGTCGCAGTTGCTCGTACAGGATGCGTTCGTGCAGCGCGTGCTGATCGATAACGAGCATGCCGTCCGATGTTTCGAGAACGAGATACGCATCGTGAACCTGCAATGCCGTGCCGGGCGGAGGCACCGGGAAAGGCTGCGGTGGCAATGTTTCCAGCAGGTTCGGTTCCGGAGATTGCGCGGCAATCGGCACTTCCGGCGCAACGACGTGAATCCGCTCGGTGGCAAACGGGATTGTCGCCGTTCGCGGTACGGTTACTGGCACAAACGGGTTGGCAATCGGGTTCGCGAACCGGTCTCCGAGCGACATGTCATCCCACGGCGCGAGCGTTGAATCCGCCAGTTCCCGGCGTGGCGATATCGGAGCATCGGCTTCGGGGCCATCGGGCACTTTCAGCTTCGGAACGAGGTTTTCCTTGAGCAATCGCGTCTTGACCGTTGCGCGAATCAGCGAGAAGATCAGCGAGTTTTCGCGGAAGCGCACTTCGGATTTCGTCGGGTGAACGTTGACATCCACCGTGTCGGGTGGCACCGTCAGGAACAAGAAGCCGATGGCGTAGCGGCCCGTCATCAGTAACCCGCGATAGGCGTCTTGCAGTGCGTACGCGAGGCTGCGGTCGCGGAACCAACGCCCGTTCACGAACAGATATTGCAGCTTCGCGTTACCGCGATCGCAGACGGGATCGGCGATGAAGCCCGTCAAGCGCAGCGGGCCGAGGCCAGAGTCGATTTCGTACACCGCGTTGCGGATTTCGCCGCCGTAGAACAGGCCGATACGCTCGCGAAGATTCGCGGATGCAGGCACTTCGTAGACCGATTTCCCGTTGTGCCGCAAGACGATGTGCAGCGTCGGGTGCGACAGCGCGATACGTGTCACCGTTTCCGAGACTTGGCCGAGTTCGGTAGCGATGCTTTTGAGAAACTTCTTGCGAACGGGCACGTTGTAGAACAGGTGCCGCACTTCGATTCGCGTGCCTGTGGAACCACCCCACGGCCGCACTTCGGAGAGTTCGCCACCGTCGCAGCGGATTTCCGAACCGCACTCGGCATCGGTGGCCCGCGATTGCAGCGTCACCTTGGAGATGCTGCCAATCGAAGCCAGCGCTTCGCCGCGAAAGCCCATCGTGCCAATGCGAAACAGATCCTCCGCATCGGTGAGCTTGCTCGTCGCATGAGACGTCAGCGCGAGTGCGAGATCGTCGGCCACGATGCCACGCCCGTTATCGACGATGCAAATCCGTTCCGTGCCACCCTGATCGAGATCGATATCGATCCGCGTGGCCCCAGCATCGATCGAGTTTTCGAGCAATTCCTTCACAACGCTCGCGGGCCGTTCGACGACTTCCCCCGCCGCGATCTTCGCGATGACATTGGCAGACAGTTGGCGGATTCGTGTCATGCTTATCGAACACCCCGTATTGCGATTCTCCTCGTGATAATTTAGCAACCCTACAGCCTACGGGCGCGATTAGTTTCGATTTGCTTCCGCCATCGAAACTCCCCAGTGGGCTTCAAAATATCACTGCGGGTGGCACGAGTCGGATCGAAACAAAAAACGCTATCGTGATGGCCCATATGTGGGCCGTCACGATAGCGCGGAACGTCAGTCGAACGACGAGTCTAGTGTCGTTGCACGGCGGTGAACAACTCGGACATCTTGATCCCGAGTGCCAGGCAGATCCGGTAGAGCGTCTCGATCGAGGCCGAGTTCTTGCCGAGTTCGATCTGGGATAAGTACCCGAGCGATACGCCGGTTCGTTCGGACATATTCGACAGCGTGTAACCGAGACCCTTGCGGCGTTCGCGGATCGCGGAGCCGAGCGATTCGCGGAGCGCTTCTTCGGTCATGCGCAGGAGGCCCTTGCTCTCCAGGCAGCGAATGACGATTTCGCGAAGCTGATCGACCTGGAACGGCTTCGTCACGTAGTCGTAGGTGCGTGCCCGCAAGCAGTTCAGCGCGCTATCGACCGATGGGTAACCGGTCACGACGACGATGTTCGCGTCGGATTGATTATCGCGCACCCAACCGAAGACTTGATCGGGTTCGAGGCCAGGAATCACGTAATCCATAATGATCAGGTGATAGTGGTTCTTGCGGCTCAGCACGGCTTCGACGGCCGTCGGATCGGAGACGACGTCGATCTGGAAGTCGCGGTTTGCGAGTGCGGCTTGAATGACCGCGCAGGTGGCGGGGTCGTCATCCAGAATCAGCAGGCGAATTTCGCCGCTGCTTTGAAGCTCGCTGATTGGGGCAGGTGCCCGGACCGGTCGCGGTGTTTGCCGCAAACGGTCGTCGATGTCGATGGACGTCATGGTTGAACCTTCTGTAAAGTATTTGAAGCAAGAGTCGCTGCGGGCACGATCACCGACCGTGCGGCGGCTATGGGAATTACGACGCGGGCAATCGTTCCGGGGGTAGGGGTGGCCGCGTCGATCCGAATACCCCCACGGTGTGCGATGAGCGTGCGATATACGATGGCCAAGCCGAGGCCACGGTGCCGTACTTTCGTCGTGACGAACGGTTCGACGAACAGCTTCGCGAGAACCTCGGGCTTCATACCGCCGCCAGAATCGCGAACGGTAATTTCCACATAGCTGCCAGCGGATACCTGCCCGAGGAACGTTCTCGCATCGGTCGCATTCAACTCGACGGGTCGCCCCGATACGGTGACGGCATGCGCTCCTACGGAAGATTCCACGGCATTTTCGATCAGGTGGCCAACGAGTGCCTGCAACTGACCCGCTTCCATCGCCACCGCAGGCAAATTCGTCGGAAACTGCACGGCGAATTGTATACTCGCGGTCATGCTCGGTCGCTGCCGAATTTCTTCTTTGGCAACAGCGTCCACCACATTGCTCGGTTGTGGCTTCGTCTGTCCACTCCGGCTAAACTGGTGCAACTGCTGCGTAAACACGATGCCACGATGCCCGACCTTGGAGATTTCGTTCACGAACTTCGCAGGCTGCGAACCGGGTGTCAGCAGTGGCATCGTTAGGTCCGAGAACCCGATAATGCCGGTGAGGATGTTGTCGAAATCGTGTGCCATGCGTCCCGCAATCGCCGACGCATCGCTGAGGCGTTGTTGCAATCGCTCCGAATCGAGTATCACACCAATTTTACCCGCAAGTAATGGCGAGCGTTCGATCAATTTCGCCGACAGCGTCAGATAGTTTCGGTCGATGTCCGTCCACGGTTCCGATGAGGATCGTTCAGCCCAAACCACACCCGGCGAACGCCCCGACGGCGACAGCAGCGTATACATTCGGCCCGATGACCCCGGCAACTGCCATACCACTGTCGCTCGGCCCGCGAGCAATGACTTCAGTACATCCACTAATTCCGTCGGTGGCGTAGCAGAAGAGGATACCGTCACAACGGCGAGTCCATCGACCGGCCAAATCAGCCCAGCGTGTTGCCAACCCGATGCGTCTGCCCAGGCTGCGATATTCGTTTCGAGCGTGTGGCCTTCTCGCGCTTCTGACAGCCACGTCGGCAGAAATGCCAAGCCAGTTGATATTCCTCCTGGCGTGGTCATTCAGTGCCTCTCGACGAAATATTTTGTGAATCCAAGATTCATCTCAGGTGTGAGATGAATTACTCGAATTCCATGCATATTTAGAACGGGCACGAAGGAAGTCAATCAATTATTGTCGTTCCGCCTCAAGTCGATACCCGGAGGGGAACTCGAGAATTACAGAGAAATGTACCCAGATTGCGCAATCCGGAAAGTCGAAGATGCGACCGTGCAAAACAGCGGGTCTACAGTGACTGGTCAAATTACGGTTTCGGCTTCTCGGCCGATTTATTCAGTTGGCGAATCGCGAGTGATGCCGCTTCGCGAACCTTCACTTGTGGGTCGCGCTGCGCGTCGCGGAGTGCGGTGAGTACGTCTTTGTTGTCCTTGAACGCAATGCCGAAGCCGCCGATTTCTTCGGCGATCGCTACGCGCACTTCGTAATCGGGGTCGGCTTTCAGCCTCAGCAACAACGAGGGAAGGATCGTTTTACCGTCCGACGAATAGACTGAGCACAACGTTTGCAGTGCGTATTGCCGTACCTGCTTATCGGCGTCGTTCGCGAATGTGGCCGATAGATTCGCTTCCACGGACTTCGTCACGCTGCCGAACTTCCCGAGTGCCAGCACCGCATGTTGGCGAATCTCAGGGTCGGGGTCGCGGAGATAATTCGCAACGACGCGGGTGACATCGACGTTCTTTTCGCCTAACAAACCGAGCGAAACGATACTCGCAGATACGATCTCGCTATCGCGGCGAATGACCCAGAAGGCTGCGCTGCTAACCGATGCCTGTGCGAGTACCTTCGCCTCGTTACCGCGTTCCATTTGCAACATGGCGAGTATTGCCGTCGCAGTCGTTTCGGTGTTTTCAGGTTCGATGCGGCCCAGTGCGAACACGGCAGCATAGCGCACGTTGCGGTCCGCGTCCTTCGTGAGTGCGGTCACTTCCACCGCGCTGGCTTGCGCTTCCTTGCCGATGCGGCCGAGTGCCTCGGCGGCGGCGGCACGGGTGCGCGGTGCCGAATCTTTCAGAACGTCGATGAGTGGCGTCACCGATGTTTGCGATAACTTCCCGAATCGGCCAATCGACGTCGCAATTTCTCGCCGCGTATCAGTGTCGCGTTCGGAACGCAGCGCTTCGGCGAAGTCGGGAACGAACAGCGCTGCCGACTCGGTCGGTTGCTGGCCGAGTATCACCGCCGCTTGCCCGCGCACACCCGCGTTGGCATCGGTTTTCATCGCCTTCACGATTGCGGTCAGCACGGCTTTGTGCGCGTCTTTGCTTTCAGATGCAATTTGCCCGAGTGCGATGATCGCCGCTTTTCGCTTGCGGGGAAGCGCGTCTTCCTTCACCATCGCCATCCATTCGGTGACCGTGCGACCGTTGAACGACGGTTCTTCCGCAATCGTAACCGGTGCGGCAACAACGAGTGACAGTAATAACAGTGTATAACGGCACATGGTGGTTTCGCCCAAACGGAATGGGTAACGACTCGCTGAACGTATTATGGTTGGTACCGGTTGCGGTTACAAACAGAATCTGCAAACGGTGAAGGCGGAAAGCGAATCGCAGTTCGTAAACTGCTTCTGTCGCTTACTCGATTGCGGAAAGTCGAATCATGCCGTTGCGTGTGAGTAATTTATCGCTGTCCGTCGAAGAGCCGGAAACGAACCTGCCATCGCATTTTGCGCGAGCAGTGGGTGTGTTGCCGAGCGACATTTCGCGTTGGCGGATCCTGCGGAAATCGCTCGATTTACGCGACAAACGCCAACTGAAGTTCGTTTACAACCTGGAAATCGAACTGCCTTCGGACGAACTTTCCGTCGGATATCGCGGCAACGGCTCCGCGCAGGTCGAGTTGTTTGAAGAGCCGCCGTTTCTAATTCCCGATGCGGGTACGCACCCGTTGTCGCAACGTCCGGTGGTGATCGGCTCGGGGCCAGCGGGGTTACTCGCGGCGTACTTTCTCGCGAAACATGGCTACCAGCCGATCGTGCTCGAACGCGGCACGAAAGTGAACGACCGCATTCGCGATGTCAAGTCGTTCGATGCGGGTGGCCGTTTCGATTCGCACAGCAACTACCTCTTCGGCGAAGGCGGCGCGGGCACGTTCTCCGATGGCAAACTCACGTGCCGAGGATCGGGGCCGGACGTTGCACGGGTGCTCGAACTTTTCGCCGAATGCAAAGGGCAACAAGCGGGCAAGCCGAGCATCATGTACTATCACCGCCCGCACCTCGGCAGCAACCGCCTGCCCGCCGTCGTGAAGGCGATCCGCCAGCGGATCGAAAACTTTGGCGGCGACGTGCGGTTCAACACGACCGTGGACGATCTCGTATTCGACGCCAACGGCTTGCAGGGCGTCGCGACATCGTCGGGGTTTATCCCCACTTCCGTTGTCGTGTTGGCGATCGGCCACTCGGCACGCGATAGCTATGAAATGCTCGCGCGGCGGAACGTGCCGATGACCGCGAAGCCGTTCCAGTTCGGCGTGCGAATCGAGCATCGGCAAGATGTCATCAACGCGGTGCAATACGGGCCGAAACATTCGCGTTACGAGGAAACGCTGGGGAATGCAGACTATTCGCTCGTGGCACGCGGCAAGAACGACCTGTTCACGTTCTGCATGTGTGCGGGTGGGTACATCATCCCGAGCGTGTCCGAGGAAGGCTACTTTTGCACCAACGGGATGAGCCTGTCGAAGCGAGATTCGCCGTTCGCGAACAGCGGCCTGGTCGTGACGGTTCCCGTCGAAGCGTTTGAAGGCAGCGATGTTCTCGCTGGTGTGCGGCTGCAACAGAAGTACGAAAAGATCGCGTTTGAACTTGGCCGTGGCGGGTATGCGGCCCCGGCGCAGCGTGCGGTCGATTTCCTCGAAGGGCGTGCCACCACCGTTGTGCCGAAGAACAGTTACCCGCGCGACACGGTCGGCTGCGACCTTCGCCAAGTGTTGCCGCCCGTTGTCGCCGATGCGATACGCGAAGGCTTGCCGCTGATGGATCGCCGCTGGAACGGGCGGTTCCTCGAAGACGCGATGATCTTCGGCCCCGAATCGCGGGGGAGTTCGCCGGTGCGGATCGATCGCGGCAACGATAGTCGCGAATCGCCGGGGATACCGGGCTTGTTCCCCGTCGGCGAAGGAGCCGGCTACGCGGGCGGCATCGTCTCCGCCGCCGTCGACGGTTTGCGTACCGCGAAAGCGATCATCGCGAAATACGCACCACTTTCGGTGTGACTTTCCGCAACTTCTTCGGGAATTCACTATCGTCATGCATCGAAAACCGGTTCAATTGCAATTCCCCTTACGAGGATGTTGCAAATGAATCGCGTGATAATCGGCGTGGCTGTGATGGCGCTGCTCGGCGTGGCTGTGGCGTTCTCGCGTCAACCGACGACAACGACGGAATCGCGGGACGCTCCGAGTGCGATACAGGTCGATTCGGGTGTGAAAAACCCTTGGACGAACCTGAAGCTGAACAACTCTGCGGAGCAGTTCCAGTTTGCCGTCATCTCGGATCGCACGGGAGGGCATCGGGCGAATGTATTCGCGAAGGCGGTCCATCAGATCAACCTGCTTCAGCCGCAGTTCGTGGTTTCCGTCGGCGATCTCATCGAGGGTTACACGCTGAAGCCCGAGGTGATGAAGAAAGAGTGGGACGAGTTCGATTCGTTTGCGAAAAAGCTCGAGATGCCGTTCTTCTACGTGCCGGGCAATCACGACCTGACGAACAAGGCGATGATCGAGTATTGGGGCGGCCGCTACGGCAAGACGTACTACCACTTCGTTTACAAGAACACGCTGTTCCTTGCGGTCAACTCCGAGGATGGCAAAGGCGCACACATCAGCCCGGAGCAGAACGAATCGATGCGGAAAGTGCTCGAAGAGAACAAGAACGTGCGTTGGACGACGATCTTCGTTCACAAGCCGCTCTGGACCGCGAAGGATCTCGATGCCAATGGCTGGGCGGGGTTCGAGAAGTCGCTCGAAGGGCGTAAATACACCGTGTTTTGCGGGCACGTTCACCGCTATCAGAAGTTCGTGCGGAACGGCATGAACCACTACCAACTCGCCACAACTGGCGGTGGTAGCAAGCTCCGCGGCCTCACGTACGGCGAATTCGACCACCTTGCGTGGATCACCATGAAACAAGACGGCCCGCTGATCGCGAACGTCCTGCTCGATGGCATCTTGCCGGAGAACCTGAAACTACCGGAAACCGAAGAGTTGGGTTCGCCAACGTACGACTTGGTCGACAAGATTCCGCTCTACCCGACGACGGTGATGCTGACGAAGAATGGCCAACCGGTGGTGGGGGCCACGGTGACGCTTTACGGCAAGCTCATTGCGACCGCGAAGGAGCGAAATGTCGCCGACGGTTTGACCGACCGCGAAGGCCGCGTCGTGCTGAGTACGGTGAAGTCCGGCGACGGCGTGCCGATGGGCGAGTATCGCGTCAGCCTGTTTCAAACGAAGACCGGCGGTTACTACGATGGCGAAGTCGGCGAGAAATCGCAACTGCCCGAAAAGTACGCCAGCCACGAAACCAGCGGGCTGACGGTGAAAGTCGTTGCGGGGAAGAATCTGTTCGAGATCGAGTTGAAGTAAAATCGACCGACCGCGACATTCTCACGACACTTTGGCGCACGACGCGAATTCCGACTTACGTCGCATCGTCTCCGATTTTTTGACTTCGGCAAATCGTGTGGGTGACGCGAAGATCCCTCGCTGACGCGCAAGCGAGGGTAACCCCCAAGTGATGGGAAGTTACGATTGACGGTGTTTTCGGGTCATCCTGGTTTTGGTTTTTTTATCCCAACGGGATTTTAGCCATTAGCCTTGGGTCGCGGCTTCCGCGCACCCATTGGCATCAAGTTAAGCGGTTGTGGGCATTTCCACCTTGTACTTGAGCTGGCTCGGATCTGCGAGCAACTCGAAGGTACTGGACGACTTACGCTTGTTTTGACGCGCCGTTTTTTCGACGGCTTTCACAATGCGTTCCACGCGCTTTCGCAACAGTTCGGCATCCCGCCATTCTTCGGCCAGCATGTTTGCCCAGTCTCGAATCCCATCCCACATTTTCACCAGACTGATCTCCACCCG
>JAYVXI010000224.1:0-12680 GCA_043785305.1 Limnoglobus sp.
CTTTCGATCCAGGCACCGTAAAAAGCGACGCTTGAGATTCACTAAATGTCGAATTTCTAGGGAAAAAAGCCATAAAAATAGCGCAACTTCAAAACGCGCAAGCGAGGGATTGTCATCGTTTCCGCGATAGCGTGCCGATAATTGCGGGTTCCCCTCGCTGGCGCGTCGGGCTAACAAAACCGTTCGCAACCACAACAAAATTTTTGCGCCTTCAGCGATCCAACACAAAGCAGATCAAGAAGCAAAAACGAAAAGGATAAAAGAGCTATAGTACAAAGTATTACCGGCCCAGGGAGAAACAGACGCGGAAACCGCCGCCGTAGTTCCGGTACGCCGGCCCGTACCAGTAGCGGGCGGCCGTACGGCAGTACGCAGCGCTGTAGCTCCACGAACCCCCATGCAACACGCGGAGTGGTTGTTCACTACTGTTCAAATTATCACACCACTCCCACACGTTGCCCGACATGTCCGATAACCCCCACACATGCGGTGCAGACTTCGTGTAACTCCCGACCGTATTCGGTCGCTCCATGTACGCGCCCTTCGTCTCCGTGCCATACGGATTAGCGCCGTTAGAGTTTGCCCTATCGCCGTTCAGTGTGTCGCCCCAGTAAAACGGCTGCTTGTTTCCCTTGCCCCCACGGCACGCATACTCCCACTCATCCTCGTGCGGTAGTTTGAAGTTCCCCACCTTCCCGAATGACTTCGCCATTCCGCCACGTGCATTGAGTTTCTTCATAAACAACTGCGTATCGTCCCAACTCACCTGCTCCACCGGGAAATTGCCCGTGTCTATACCTTGTACAGTTGCTTTGCCACCGCCCGATGCACAGAAATAACTCGGGTTCTCGCCCATCACCGACTCCCACTCCTTCTGTGTACATTCGGTCTTCGCCAACCAAAAACCCTCGGTTTTGAACTGACCCCGCGAATTTTCCGTTTCGGCATCCAGCCAATCCGGACGATTCCCTGCGAAGAAAGTCTTCGTGACATAATCTTGCTCCGCCTTCGGCGAACCCAATTGGCACTGCCCCGCTGGTATCCAACAAAACAGCATCTTCACGCCATCCGCGATCTCGAACGAAACCTCGTCGCCGCCGTTTCGGCCGAAAAGACCCGCCGCTAAGTCACCGAGGAAGTCACCGGGGACCGGCCCCCGAGCGATCGGCGTCGGCACCGTCTGCTTCTCATCCTTCATTTTGAACTCCTCGACCGCTTTCTCGGGCGTGGCCACGGCGACAGTGCCCTGCTTGGTTCGCACCGTCAACTGGATACCGACGACCACCAGCAGCAAGCCCAACACAACAGAACCGACGATCATCGGCCAACGCGCTGGCTTCGCTTTACGTGTGCGTTTCGCGCGAACTTTCTTCGTTACTGGCTCTTCAACCAAGTCGTCGAACGGGACTTCCCGCAAGAGAGTCGCAATCACGGGTACCGCGTCGGCGTGCTTCAAATACTCGCCGAGTTGCGCGGCCAACATCGCCATACTGGCGGGTCGCTCGGCAATGTCTTTCGCCATCGCTTGCTGGCAGATCGCTTCCAGTCTTACGTCGGCATCGGGACGAAACTCGCGGAGTGGTGGCACGGGTGCGGTGAGGATGCGCGCCAGCACCAAACCCATCGAGCCGCCGTACGGCGTGCGACCGGTTAGCAGTTCGAACAGCATCACGCCGAGCGCGTAGATATCGGTCGCGGGGCCGATCTGCTCGATGTCGCCGCGAACCTGTTCGGGGGACATGTAACTCGGCGTCCCCATGACCGCGCCTGGCTGCGTCAATTTCGATTCGCGTTCGTCGAATTCGCCGAGATTTTTCGCCAAACCGAAGTCCATGACGACCGGCTCGCCCTTCGCGGACATCATCACGTTGGCCGGTTTCAAGTCGCGATGGACGATGCCGTTTTCGTGGGCGTCTTGCAGCGCCAACGCAATTTTCCGCACGATCTCGACCGCACGTTTCGCGTTCATCGGTCGGTCGGGGTCGATCGCGTCGTCGAGCGTCTTACCGTTGATGTACGCCATGCTGATGAACGGCCGCCCGGCGATCACGCCCGCATCGTGAACAGCGCAGATATTCGGATGTTGCAACCCGGCAGACGCCTTCGCTTCGCGCACGAATCGCTCGAGCCGCTTCGTCTCGGAAACATCGAAGCTAGGCAGTTTCAAAGCCACTTTTCGCCCGAGTTGGGTGTCTTCTGCAAGATACACCGCACCCATGCCGCCCTGACCGAGCAACGACAATACGCGGTATCGACCGAACTCGGCGGGCAACATCGCGAACGGCAAACCCGACGATGTTGAACGTGGTTTCGTCTCCGACGGCAGGCCATCGAGCGTCGCCACGGCCTTGAACGGCGTGCCGCACTTCTTGCACTTCACACCGCGGCCCGCGACCGCATCGGCAACGACCGATTGGGATCGACACGATGCGTTCGGACACTGGATCGCAATCGGCATGGTAGCATCTCTCCGGAGCGGTACCGCAGATTGTATTGGACTGATTCGTAGTGGGGAAAACTCATCACCCACACGATTTCGCGAAGTCAAAAAATCGCAGGCGATCCGACGCAAGTCGACTTTTGCGTGGTGTCTCGAAGTGTCGTGAAAATGTCTCCAAATGTCGTGAGAATGTCGTGGTCGGTCGATTTTGTGTCGTGGTCGGTCGATTTTATGTCGCATTCGGTCGATTTTCGGTCGGTAGTTGCGGCGAGTGCGAATCGAGTGACCCTCGACGCAAACCACGACAGGAATGCAGGATAACGCAAAAACCATCGGAACAGATCGGCGATTTGCGATCGAAAAGTGGCCTCGAAAACCGAAAAAATACCCCAAAAACCAGTTTTTGAGCGTCCGCAATTGTGACTTACGTCGATTCGCCATAGCTATAACCCCATGCTAACCAAACGCATTATCCCGTGCCTCGACGTCGACCGTGGGCGGGTCGTGAAGGGCATCCACTTCGTCGGCCTACGCGATGCGGGCGATCCCATCGAAGTCGCACGACGTTACGAAAGCCAAGGGGCAGACGAACTCGTTTTCCTCGACATCTCCGCAAGCCACGAAGGGCGGGCGATTCTGCTCGACATGGTTCGCCGCGTGGCCGAGCAGTTGTTTATGCCGTTCACCGTGGGCGGGGGCATTCGCACGATCGACGATGCCACGCAACTGATACAAGCCGGTGCGGAGAAGGTGAGTATCAACTCAGCGGCGGTGAAGAACCCGGCACTCATTACCGAGATTTCGCGTAAATTCGGGCGTTGTGCCACGGTCGTCAACATCGATCCGCGAAGGGTCGTGAAGGACGGCCAAGAGTTTTGGGAAGTCTTCGTCAACGGCGGTCGCGTGCCGACGGGGTTACAAGCGGTCGAGTGGGCGAAGGAAGTCGAGCGGTTGGGGGCGGGCGAGATCGTGCTGACATCGATGGACGCCGACGGCACGAAAAATGGCTACGACATCCCGATGTTACGTGCGGTATCGGCGGCGGTGAACGTGCCGGTGGTGGCAAGTGGCGGCGCAGGTTGCCCAGAGCATTTGCGGCTCGCATTCGAGGCCGGTGCCGATGCCGCGTTGGCTGCAAGTATCTTCCATTACGACGAATATTCGATCCCCGCGACGAAAGAATACCTGGCCGCGCACGGTGTGGCGGTGCGGATCGCGGGTATACTCACATAGTTCGGTTTCATAATCTTCGTACATCCCGCTTCCGAGGCGATGACTCATGGCCGAAAATCCCCCGCGCGTCGCAACGGCGCGTCCGGCACCTGCCGCCGCCGCCGTTCCCAAGCCCGCTGCGGTGGCACCGCCGAAAGCGGCTGGGCCATCGACCGCGCCGCCATCGGGTATCAAGGATGGCACCGCCGCGACCGGCCCGTACTACATCAACGAATCGGGCGGGTTGAAGCTGGCCGAGGAAGTGCCCGGCGAACCGAAGATCAATCAACTCTACCGCACCGTCATGCTCCACGAAGGTTCGGACCTTCACCTGAAGGCGGGAATGCCGGGGATGATGCGGTTACGCGGCATCATTCAGAAGATGAACACGCCGGTGCTGACGCAGGAAATGTGCGAGAAGCTGTTCGCGGCGATCATGAACGACAAGGCCCGCAAGCAGATGGACGAACACGGCGGGGCCGACTTCGCCCACGTCGTCGGCAACGACGAATGCCGCTTCCGCGTCAACATTCTCAAACAACGCGGCAAACTCGCGATGGTGGCCCGTCGTGTGAATACGACGATCCCGACCTTCGAGAAGCTCGGGCTGCCGGCCGCAATCGAAGGACTTTGCCACTACGACCAAGGGCTGATTATCCTTGCGGGCGTGACCGGTTCGGGGAAATCGACGACGATCGCGTCGATGCTCGACTACATGAACGGTCGCGAGGCGTTGCACATTCTGACGATCGAAGACCCGATCGAATTCGTGTTCGCGGATAAAATGTCGGTCATTAATCAGCGAGAAGTGTACCTCGATGTCGTCGATTGGCACACCGCCCTGAAACATGCCGTGCGCGAAGACCCGGATGTGATTCTGGTCGGCGAAATGCGCGACCAGGAAACCTTCGAGGCCGGGATTCACGCTGCGGAAACGGGGCACGTCGTGTTCGGGACGATTCACGCCTCGACCGCCGCGAGTACGATTAGCCGTATTCTCGACTTGTTCCCACCGATGATGCACCACGCCGTTCGACAATCGTTGGCGTTCAACTTGAAGGCCGTCGTCGCACAGAAGTTGTTACCATCGATCAAACCCGGCACGAGTCGATTGCCGACGAACGAGATCATGATCGTCAACCCGACGATCCGGAAACTGATTCTCGATAAGCGCGACGAATCGTTGCTCGATGCCATCCGCATCGGCTTCCTCGAAGGCATGGTGGACTTCACCGAAAACCTGCGTCAGTTGGTCGATCGCGGCGACGTGGACAAAGCGACGGCACTCGAATTCGCGCCGAACCCCGATCAGCTGAAGATGGCGCTCAAGGGTATCAAGGTGGCCGCGCCGGGGATTCTGTAACCCACGTTTCGTGTCCCAATCACCATGCAGGTATGCACATGAACGCGAAACTCGTTCCGATCGACGGCGGCCCCGCACTCCTACTCAAAAAGGATCTAACGCTCGTCGGGCGGAACGACGATTGCGATTTGCAACTCGATCACAAGAGCGTGTCGAAACAGCATTGCATTCTCGTAAAGACTGAAGGGCTGATTCTCGTCCGCGATCTCGGCAGTACGAACGGTACGCGCGTGAACGGTCAACGCATCCGTCGCGCGGCGCTTCTGCCTAACGACAACTTGGCGATTGCGAACTTCAAGTATCAAGTGATGTTCGGAGAGGAACCCGAAGCGAAATCGGCGGCCAAGCCCGTGCCAGAGACGCCGATTAAGCGAAACGCCCTGCCCGACGAATACGCATCGTAACTCGGCGGGAATTCACACGTAGAGCTACGCCATGAACTACCTGCACTTCCTTTGCCTCAGCACTGTCATCGCGTTGTCATCGACGCAAATCGTCGCTGCCGACAAGCCCGATTGGGTCAAGGTCACCGACAAAGCCGGGTGGCAGCCACGCGATTCTTCGGGCGAAGTCGTCTTCGACGATCAACTCTGGATCCTCGGCGGCTGGTTCGATTCGTTCGCCGCTCCGCCACGCGATGTCTGGAAGTCGCGCGACGGGAAAACCTGGTCGCTCGCCGTGAAGGAAGCGCCTTGGAAATACAGCGACTTACCGATGACCGTTGCTTTCCAGGATCGCATGTGGATGATGGGCGGTTGGTATAATGGGCGGCTAAAAGGGCACGGCGCAACGAACGAAGTCTGGTCGTCGAAGGACGGCGAAACGTGGGAACTGACCGCAAAGAACGCCGGGTGGAGTCCGCGCATCGCAGCGGGTGCGGTGGTGTTTCAGAACAAAATGTGGATCCTCGGCGGCACCGAGAATTACTACTTCGGCGACGATGCGAGCCTGAAAAATGATGTGTGGTCTTCGAGCGACGGCAAGACGTGGAAACTCGAAACGGCCAACGCGCCCTGGAGCGCGCGGGCCTATCACGCCGCCATCGCCTTCGATGGCAAACTCTGGGTGTTCGGCGGCGGCAATTACGTTCCGAAATATGCGGCGAACAACGACGTCTGGAGTTCGAGCGATGGCGTCAAATGGGAGCGAGTGACGGCTGCGGCCCCGTGGTCGCCGCGGCTGTGGTTCTCGTCGGTGGTCTACCGCGACCGCATGTGGGCGATCGGCGGTTGGTCGAACAACCCCGCGAAAAACTGGGGCGATGTCTGGCACTCGAAGGACGGCAAAGACTGGAAATCACTGAAAACACCGACGATGTGGAAAGAGCGACACGAACATTCCGCGTACGTCTTCCAGGATAAAATCTGGGTCGCCGGCGGGCACGCCCAACCGCTGAACAGCGAAGTCTGGTCGCTGCAACTACCCAAGAACTGGACGCCCGACGAATGACACAGCTCCAACGAAAATGCAGAATTGATGAACCAGATCGGGTGATATTTGCGTAATCTGTAATGACCGAGTTGCGAGGTGGTGGCTCGGTGGGTTCGGGAACTCAACGGAGGGACTTCTGATGCGATGGATTCTGGCGATCTCGGCAACGGTGCTAATCGGCTTCGCGGCCCCGGCGGCGGACCCGCTGAGCCGAACCGACCTCGATAAACGCATGAGCAAGCTCGTGTTTGAAACTGTCACGAGTGGCGTCGAACTGTACAACGCGGGTAACTACGAAGGCTGCTACCGATTGTACCAAGGCACACTTTCGGCCATCGTACCGCTGCTCGATCACAAGCCGAAACTTGCGGAATCGGTGGCGAGCCAACTCGCCAAAGCGAAAAAAGAAACCGCGACCGACGGGGCGTTCACGCTTCGGACGGCACTCGATGAAATCCAGAACGACATTCGCGGCATCAAGAAGACCTTGTGGGATCGCCTCGGTGGGCAACCGGCCGTTGAAGCCGTCGTTCACGATTTCGTCGGGTTGGCCGCCACCGATAAGAAGGTCAATTTTTTCCGCGATGGCAAGTTCAAACTCGATGCAGCCGGCGTGACGAAACTCGAAAAATTGCTCGTCGAACTCATCAGCGCAAATAGCGGCGGCCCGCTGAAGTACACCGGGCGCGACATGAAGACGGCGCACGCCGGTATGAAGATCACCGAAGACGAATTCAACGCACTCGCGGGTGACCTCGTCGATACGCTGAAGAAGTACAAGGTGCCCCAAACCGAAATCGACGAACTCGTCGCGATCGTTGCCAGCACCAAGAAGGACATGGTCGAAGTCAAGAAAGACGACAAGTAATCGCAAACCACGATGGCGTTCGATCCGGACGCCATCGTTGTTTACTTCCCTACAATTCGGTTCAAGAGCAGTTCCTCCGCACTCCGAATTCGCGTCGCGATGCACTCCATGACAATCGTTCCGTTCGCGATGCTGGCGATCCCCGCCGTGGCGGCCACTTCCTTGTTGCTCGGCATCGCCGTTCCCGTACTCATCCACATGCTGTATCGCCAACGGGTGCGGGTCGTGGCGTGGGCCGCAATGCGATTTTTGTCGGCGTCGAAGAAGAAACATCGCCGCCAGATCGATCGTTGGTTTTTGCTCGCCGCACGAATTCTGTGTTTGATACTTCCACTTGCCGCGATGGTCGCAGCGACGCCGTGGGCCGAACAGATCTGGCAAGCGGTGGTTCCGGGCGTTGCCGAAACGACCCTGAATTCGCCGCGAACGCACCATATTTTGCTCGTCGATTGTTCGCTGAGCATGACGGCGAAAGCCGAGACGCGCACGCGGTTCGATCTGGCCATCGAGAAGGCGGAAAAGTCGATTCTCGCCGCGAACCCCGGCGACGGCTTCACGCTGATTGCACTCGCCGGTCAAGCGGTGACGGTGATCCCTGGTCCGTCGAACGACACCGATAAAGTCCTCGCGGAACTGCGAAACCTGAAGCCGACGCACGGGTTGTCCGATGTCGTATCCGGGCTGGCGCAGACCGTCGATGTACTCAACCGTTCGCCGCGAAATTACTTGCAACGCGACGTGCGAATCTTCACCGATCTCCAGCGAGTCGCGTGGTCGGGCCTGCTCCCGAAAGCCGACGGGCCGACGCCGGAGATCTGGACGAAAATTACAAATCGCTCGAACCTGATCGTCGTCGATGTGGCCGATGGTGGGATCGACAACTTGGCGATTGCCGAACTCGCCGTTGCCGATCCGGTGTCGCTCGTCAACGAGCCAGCAACGGTGACGGCAATCGTCGATAATTTCGGCAGCACGGCACGCACGCAGGTTCGTGTCGAACTGCTTCTCGGTCGGCCGCGCGATGGTTCGCTGTTGCCTTTGGAGACGCGGACGATCGATCGCATCGATGCAAATGATCGCGCAACGATCCGTTTCGTGCTCGATGGTGCGTCGCGTTTCCGGCAGCCGGGTTTGCACGCCTTGCAAGTTCGGCTCGTCGAAGCCGACGATCTTCCGGCGGACGATTCGCGAACGCTCGTCGTCGATGTCCGCGAAGGCTTGAACTGCCTGATCGTGAACGGCAAAAACGCGAGCGAGCCGTTACGCCGTGCGTCGGAGTATCTCACGGAGGCACTCGCGCCGGGCGGCAAGCCATTACCCGGCAACCCCGCCCGCCCCAAGGTCATCAGCCTCGACGAATTCGCGGATGCTACGTTCTCCGATTTCACGCCGTACGACTGCGTGTTTCTGTGCGATGTTCCGATCGTCACGCCATCGCAAATTGCTCGTTTGGAAGGCTTATTAAAGCGTGGCGGTAGCGTGGTGTTCGGCCTCGGCCCAAACGCGGCCACGAACGCGGAGCTTTACAATCGGCTACTATTCGCCGATGGCAACGGCTTGCTGCCCGGCAAACTCGGTGCCGTGAAATCGCGTGCGAATCCGCAAGATCCGGGGTTCCGTTTGTTCGGCGACGACGATGCGTTTCGCCGCGCACCGCTGAATGTGTTTCAAGACGACAACGCCCGCGCGGGCCTGATCGGCGTGCCGTTCTCGAAGTACATCGCGATCGAATTACCAGAAGGGCGCGGGCGTCGAATTCTGTCGTTCGTCGAAGAAGGCAAGCCGAAACCGGACGACAAACGCAAACCGGATGTGGCCGTCGTCGAGTGGCAAAAACACCGCGGCAAGGTGGTCGTGTTCGCGAGCACGTTCAACGCCGACTGGAACGAATGGCCGATCCTCCCGAGCTATCTGCCGTTCGTTCACGAACTGTTGCGGCACGTTGTGGCGAACCCCACGCGCCGCAATTATCGCGTCGGCGATGCGATCGAAGAGTACGTCGGCGAAGCCACCGTGGGTTCGACGGCAACGCTGACTTTACCCAACGGCACGTCGGAAACCACCACGGTGGCCGTCCACGAAAACGGCGGCGTGGTGCGGTTCCCCGATACACACCTTGGCGGGTTGTATCGTCTCGCGGCGGGGTCATCGCCCGGTTCGTACCTCGCCGTGAATGTCCCCGAGACGATACCGGGCGGCGGCTCCGAGTCCGATTTACGCCGCATCAATCCAGAGGTGCTGACGGCGATTCACCCGACGATTCAAGCCGTTCGCGAGATCGAACGAATCGTGCAAACGAGCAGCGATGGCACTACAGTCGTCGTTACGCCGAAGCCGCACGGGCCTTCCCTGGCAAGGATATTCGTATTGTTGGCGTTGGCCGGATTCGCGGGGGAACTCATCCTTGCGTGGCGACTCGGGCCGGCACGGTCGGTCGTCGCGAATGGCTCGCCACCCGAAATATCGCGCGGCATCCGCTGGGCGAAAATCATCGGCTGGCCGTTGTTGTTCGTGGCCGCTGCGGCGATCGCCACGAGTTTGCACGGGTTGTGGTCGGGGGAATTCCTGGGTTATATTCCGCAGGAACATCGCCACCTCGTCGAGCGGGTCGCGGGGTTGCCGGCGGCCGAAGCGGGTGAAGGAACCCGCTGGCGTTTGGAGTCTTCGCCCGCACTTTCGCGGTCGCCGAAACTCGACCACCGGCTACTGGGCGGCCTCGCGCTCGCTGCGTTCGGCATCGTCGTTTGGCTGTACCGCAACGAAAGCCGCGCGACGGCGGGTTGGCGCAGCGTCGCGTTGCCCGCCGGGCTGCGGCTGTCTGCGTACCTGCTGGCCATCGTCGTGCTGTTACCGCAACTACGCATCGCTTTCGACCGCGAAGGCTGGCCCGATATCGCGATTCTCATCGACGATTCCGCAAGCATGGCACACCGCGACGATCTTCGCGATCCGGCGATCCGTGCGAAGGCGGACGAACTTGCGAAACTATCGGGTGTGGAACTGCCGCAACGAATCGAACTCGCGAAGTGGCTGCTTTTACGGCCCGATTGCGATTGGCTGACGAAACTGCTCGTCGATAAGCAGTGGAAAGTCCATCTGTTTGCGGTCTCGGATCAAACGCGATTTCTGGCGAGTGCCAACGATGCGAAGGAACGTGCGGCAGTGGCGACAGCGATCGAAGGGATTGCCGCGAAAGGCGAATCGAGCCGGTTGGGCGATGGAGTGCGCTCCGTGCTCAAGACCTTCCGGGGCAGTTCACTTGCGGCGGTGATCGTCTTGACCGACGGCGTGACGACGGCGGGCGACGACTTACCGAAAGCGGGCCGTGAAGCCGCTCAGGCTGGGGTGCCGCTGTACCTCGTCGGCTTCGGCGAAGCCAACGAACCGCTCGACCTGAGCATCGGCGATTTACGGGCCGAAGACACGGTCGTGAAAAACGACGAACTCCTGTTCGAGGCACGCCTGACCGTGCGTGGCGTGGGCGTGCCGAAAGCGGTAAGGGCAACGCTCTCCGAGAAAGTCGGCGACACGCTCATCCCGCTCGACGAAGCGAACATCGTGCCCGATGCGACGGGGAAGCCGGTCGCGTTTCGGC
This sequence comes from Limnoglobus sp., assembly GCA_043785305.1. Classification (GTDB taxonomy): domain Bacteria; phylum Planctomycetota; class Planctomycetia; order Gemmatales; family Gemmataceae; genus Limnoglobus. The sequence continues at coordinate 10,910 of JAYVXI010000224.1, forward strand.
TTCGGCACACGCCTACGCAACCCGGCGAACGCACGTACATCATCGAGGTTCCAACGGCTCCCGGTGAAGCCGAGACTGCGAATAACCGCATCGAGCGACAAGTCGTTGTCACTGAGAATCCAAAGATCCGCGTGTTGTACGTCGAAGGCTACCCGCGCTACGAATTTCGCTTTCTGAAAGTGCTTCTCGAACGCGAAGTCGAGCCGGGCAGCAAGTGGAAATCGATCGAACTCAGCACGTTGTTACTCGATGCCTCGAACGATTACGCCACGACCGACCGCAGCGCGATTCGGAGTTTCCCGACGCGGAGCGAACTGTTCGGTTACGACGTCGTCATCCTCGGCGACTTCGACCCGTCGCGTTTGCCGCACGCCGAACGCACTGTGCAAGACCTAACGGACTTCGTGAAACAGCGTGGCGGGGGCTTGTTGCTCATCGCCGGGGAACACGCCTCGCCGAGTGCGTTTTTCGCCACGACACTGGCCGCAGTGTTGCCGATATTGCCGGTCAACGCGGGTTCGGAAGTGCCCGCGGCATCCAGCGAGGAGAAGCCGATTCCCGCCGGTTATCGGCTGCAATTGACACCGGCGGGGCTGGCGCATCCGTTGTTCCGATTCGCCGATGGCGACGTCGAGAGCAACAAGATTTTCTCGAACCTGAAGCCGCTATTCTGGAACGCCAGCGGCTACGTTCGCAAACTCTCCGCTGAAGTTCTGGCGGTCCACCCCGAGCGAATGGCCGAAGGCGCAACCGGCGAAAATCACCCGCTCGTGCTCCAGCAATTTTCCGGAACGGGCCGCGTGATCTTCTTCGGATTCGACGAAACGTGGCGCTGGCGGTTCCGACGCGACGAGGAACATTACAACCGCTTCTGGCGGCAGGCGATTCGCACGTTGTCGCGCAACCGCGTTTCTCGGCTGGAAATTAAGACTGACAAGCAGACGTCGTATCGCCGCGACGAACCGATCCGCGTGACGGTTCGCTTCCCCGATGATGCCCCGGCCCCCGAAGCCACGACCGTGAAAGTGCGGATCGAACGTGCCCCGCTACGATTCAAAGACGGTTCGCCGCCGATTGGCGATAGCGAAACGCAGACGATGCCGCTGAGCAAAGTCGAAGGTAGTCGCGGGACGTATCAAGGTACGCTCGCACGTACCCCCGAGGGCGAATATCGCTTTCGCCTGACCGAACCCGAATGGCCCGGCACTTCGCCGAAAGCCGAAGCAAAGGTACTGCCGCCACCCGGCGAGCGGACGCGACTAGAAATGAACGTGGCCGACATGACCCGCGCCGCTGCGGAATCGCGCGGTAAATTTTATACGCTGCTCGACTACGAGAAACTGCTGGACGAGCTACCCGAGACGACGCGACTGCCACTGAACCAACCATGCCCGCCGGTGCCGATATGGAACCACGCGGGGTTGTATGCGTTGCTGCTGATGCTGTTCGGTGTCGAGTGGGTTTTGCGGAAGCGCGAACGACTCTTATGATGTTCTGAGCTAAGGATATGAAACTTATTCACTGTCCTATACGACTGGAATGGCACATGGGTTAAGTGACCTCATTCAGAATTTTAACCGCAGAGTGCGCAGAGAACGCGGAGTAAAAATTTATGAACTGCTACCCAGAGTGAGCCATCACAGGATTTGGTTTTTCTTCTTTGCGTACTCTGTGCCCTTGTATGTTTCCAAAGTACCGTACAAGTGATTAACTGAAGCCACCTCGGGAGTGGATTGATCGTCCACTTTCGAGGAGTCGCCGACCGATCGAT
>JAYVXI010000225.1:0-12663 GCA_043785305.1 Limnoglobus sp.
TCGTCGTCGGTAATATCACTGGGATACGGTTGGCGTTCAGTGTTCATAGCCTATTCTACCGCCACCACTCGCGTTAAGTGCATAACAGGCTCTAGAAAAAGGGGTCCGAGGGGAAGGGGCGGAGTCCACTCCGCCCCGAAGGGAGACAACTCTCGGCCGCGGCGGCAGGGCCGGCGCGGTGGCCACGTCAGGGGACCGTGAAGGCCTTCGTCCCGTCCTTGGTGTCAATCTGCATCTGGGCGTTCTTGTACCAGGTGATGGTGGCGGTAGCGGTCCAGTTAACGTCTGTGGGGTTGGCGAAGACCTGGGCCTTGGCGATGTAACTGCCATCGGCCAGTAGGGTCGGCTGGCTGAGGCTGTTGATTCCCGCCGTGATGGTTGTCCCCGTTTGCGACACTTTGCAGTCGATGGCGGCCCACTTCTCGAAACCGCCGCCGATGTCAGTGAGCTTGAGGACACCCGTGAACTCGACCTCGTACATGTTGCCCATCAACTTGGTCACCTTAACGGTGACAACCGTGGCGTCACCGGCGCGGCAAGGTGCCGCGAGCGTTAAGCAGGCCAGCACCGCGAGCCCGCCCAAAAACTTCTTCGACATGAAACTCGCATGATACACCTCCGAGTAGAGAAAAAGTCTCGTCGCCGAACGTAAGTCAAGCGGACAGGGCGACGGACTGCCCCGCCTAACTAGTCGATCTTCCGCGCCGTGCTCAGCCGCAGCGTTCATTCGCGGATCGCTACGCATTGTGCGAAACCGCTCGTTTGCGAATCCTCGGCGACTCTGGAGTTTCAATCGACCTCGGCTTCGCTTCCGCTCATTCTAACCACACCCCAGCGACGGTCGCAACGACTTTCTTCGCATTTTTCGACATCCCGATCGCAACGCGATTTTCAGGTGAGTTCACGCCCCTACCGCCTTTGTTCTTGCACGGTGCGGATGTCGTAGCCCACTTCGAGCCGGTGCGTTGCGAAACTGTGCCGGAAACTATGGCTCGTCGCCCGCTTCGCGATCAATCACATCTGGAAGTTAAACGGAGCTGAAACCGGATGCAAGAACTTTTTCGTGCAATTGGCGAACTTTTTCCAAATGATCGATTCATGCTGGCTTCAGGAGTTCGGGGAAGGAAGTTCCCACAGACGTTCGTCCGTGGGCTTTGGGTTGGACTCACCCACACGATTTCCCAAAGTCAAAAAATCGGAGACGATCCGACGTAAGTCGACTTTTGTGTCGTGCACGGAATGACATAGAATTGTCGCCAAATGACATAGAATTGTCGTGCTCGGTCGATTTTATGTCGTGCTCGGTCGATTTTGTGTCGCATCCGGTCGATTTTCGGTCGGTAGTTGCAGCGAGTGTCGAATCGATGGCCTTCGCCGTAACCCACAACATCAGTGCGAGATACGGCAAAACTGCCCGAATCGGATCAGCGATTTGCGATCGAAAAGTGGCGTTTTGAGACGGAAAAAGACCCCAAAACAGAGTTTTGGAGCCTTCGCAATTGTGACTTACGTCGATTCGGAACGGGGATGCGTCTCACTTTGCCGCCGCTTCGCCGTGGGTCAACGTCCACGAGCGGTCGGGGGCGAGGTTCGTCCAGACTTGCGGTTCGGTGCTGGCTTTGCCGGGCCAGCGGACGGTAATCTTGTCGATCTTGGTCGCGGTGCCGAGGCCGATGGTTACCGGGAATTCGCTCTGGCTGAAGTAACCGCGTGCGCCGGCGACTTGGCGGCGGATCGTGCGGTCGCCGACTTCGGCGGTGATGATCGCGCCGATGGCCGAACGGTTCGAGCGCTTGCCGTCGCCGTTCAGCGTGAGGCGGATGTAGTGGTGCCCGAGCGCCTGATCGTTACGCAATAGTCGCGCCGGGCCGCCGTTGCCGACGAGCACGATGTCCGCATCGCCATCGTTGTCGAAGTCGACCGTGGCCACGCCACGACCGACGAGTGGCCGGAACAGCGTCTCGCTGTTACTGCCCGCTTCGACCGGCTCAAAAGTGCGCGTCGCTTCGCCGGTGTTCCAGAACAGTTGCGCCGGTTGCTCGAAGGTTTGGCCGCCGACGATCTTCGTGATGTCGGGTTCGATGTGGCCATTGCAGGTGAGTAAATCGAGGCGGCCATCGTTGTCGTAGTCGAGGAAGATCGCGCCGAACTTCAGCGGCCCGCGGCTCGGGCCGAGCAAGCCGACGCCGAGTGCGGCATCGTTGAAGCGCAGTGGCCGCTTGTTGCTGACCCGCAAGAACGTGTTCGATTCCTGCGCGTAATTCGCGATCAGAATCGCAGACTTTCCCGGTGCGTATTCGCCCCAGTCGATGCCCATGCCCGCGCGCACGACGCCCGCATCGGCGTACGATGCGCTGACGTCGTCGGCCATTTCCTTGAACACGCGGGTGCCATCCGGCCCGGCGACGTTGTGGAAGAAAAAGTTCCGCACTTTGTCGTTCGAGACCATGAGATCCGGCCAGCCGTCTTCATCCGGATCGCAGACGACGACGCCGAGCGATTTGCCCATCGCGCGGGCTTTGGCTTTCGGCCCCGTGCCATCGAGCGACGTGACGAGCACGCCCGCCGCCACCGAGACATCCTCGAAGCGCTTGCCGTCGATGTTGCGGTAAAGGCTGCACTGGCTGCCGTCGAATTCGGCGGGGCCAACGAACGCGCGACTGACGCCGCCGAGCGTGGTGCTGACGCCGAGGTCTGCCTTCGGCGACCAGGTCACGTAGTGGCACACGAAGAGATCGAGCAAGCCATCGCCGTCGTAATCGACGAATGTACACGACGCGCCGAACGGGATCGGCTTGTCCCACTTCAGGAATTCGTCCCACGAACAGTTCGGCAAATCGGAAGGTCCGCCGACCGCCGCTTCCGGCGTGACATCGCGGAACCCCTTGCCGCCTTCGTTGTGAAAGAGATGGTGTTTGCCGATACAACTGATGAACAGGTCTGGGAAACCGTCGTTGTCGTAATCGCCGACGGCAACGCCCATGCCGTACATTTGCACGTCGAGGCCGCACTTCACGGTGACATCTTCAAAGGTGCCATCGCCGCGGTTGCGGTACAGCACCGGCGTGCTTCGCGGCATCGTGGCATGACCGGGCCACGGGCAGGAATTGACGAACAGCAGATCTTGCTTGCCGTCGTTGTCGAAGTCGATGACCGCAATGCCACCGCCCATCGTCTCGGGCAACAGCTTCTTGCCGACGGAGCCGTTGACGTGCCGAAAGGTAATTCCCGCCGCCGCGGTGACATCCGCGAACGCCACCTTCGGCACATCGAGTTTTGACTGCGTGATCGGCTTCGCGATTACCGGCGGTATCGGTATCGCAACCGGCTGCGAGAGATACCAGTAACCGACAGCGCCGCCCGCAACGAGCAGCAACGCGGTAGGCAACATCCATTTCCAACTAGACATAGTCGATAACCCGAAGGAGGAGATTCATGATGATGGGGTATAAACTCGCACGTTTCTCCGAACCGGAAGGGCGAATTTCCCGCGTCCCATTCTCTAGCCTATACACGATCTCGCGATTTTGAAATGGACGCCTTACTGACGCTCTCAGATAGTCGAGATTCGCGAGGATCGTTTCGGACACGTTGCGATGCGGGCTGTGGTGCGTGAGGCCGAGGTAATCGTCACGTCGAACGCGGTTCGTCGGGCAGGTCGAATGCGAGTAGCGGTTCGTCTTTGAGGTGGGAACTGACGCGGACGGTGAAGGTACTGCCGCGACCGAGTTCGCTCTTGATCGCGATGTCGCCACCGAGGAGTTTCGAGAGTTCCTTGACGATCGACAACCCGAGGCCGGTGCCACCTTGTTCGCGGGTGAGCGGGTTGGCCGACTGGCGGAACTTGTCGAAGATCGACTCTTGTTCCTCGGGGGCGATCCCAACGCCGGTGTCTTCGACGGTGAATCTCGCCATGCCATCGGCAACGCTGACGCCGAGCGTGACGCGGCCGCCTTCGGGTGTGAACTTTACCGCGTTCGACACGAGATTCGCGAGAATCTGCCGCAATTTCCCCGCATCTTGTCGCACCGCTGGCACATCGGGCAACACGTGCAAACGCAGTTCGACGTTCTTTTTCTCCGCCTGTTGGCGAAACATCGCTGCCACATTTTCGCACAGTTCGCCGACCGCGAGCGGCTCCGGGTGCAACCGCATCTTGCCCGATTCCACTTTCGCCAAGTCCAGAATATCGTTGATGAGGGCCAGCAATTGTTGCCCGCTCGTCATGATGTTCGCGGCGTAACGCTGTTGCTTCTCGCTGAGGTTATCCGCGTTCAACAGCACTTCGCTAAACCCGATGATGCTGTTGAGCGGCGTGCGTAACTCGTGGCTCATCGTCGAAAGGAAATCGCCCTTCAAGCGGTTCGATTCGTACAGTGCCATGTTGACGCGGGCGAGTTCGTCGACCTTGCGATCGAGGTCGGTAATCAACCCACGGTTGCGGTCTTGCATACTGGTGAGGTTGCGTAACATCCGGTTGAACGCGACCGACAGATCTTCAAATTCGTCGCCGGTTTGGATCTCGCTGCGCACGTTCAGCTCGCCGGAGGCAATCGCCTCGCTGACGTCCTTGAGGTGCTTGAGTGGCTTGACGATCACGTAGCGAATGATGAGGTAACTGCCGAGGAGAATCAGCACGGTGGTGCCGAACGCGAAGGCGATGAGCAGCGCGCGATTCTGGTGGAAACCGGTCTCGATGAGTTCCGTGGACATGCGCACGCGAACGACCGCCATGAGGTCGGCTTCTTTCAGGTCCGGCGCGGGGTGGCTGACGAACTTCGCGCTGCGGTGGCACTCGAGGCACGTCGCCCCGGCACGCACGGGGCTGAAGTACAGGTACGCTTTCTCCGCGCGTAACAGCTTCGTTTCTTCCTTCAAATCCGGGTATTTTTGAAACGCCTGCACGATCGGCAGATCCTCCGCCGTCGGCTGCGTATCGGGCGTACCGGAGATGGCCGCATACAACTTGTACTTGTAACCCTTCAACTGGGTCGGCAGATCTTCCTCGGCGAGCCGTTGATATTTATCGAGCCTATCTCGCTCATCGTTCGTCAAGTGAACTCGCGCGATGACAGCCGGCACGAGCGTCTGACCGGTGTTTTGAAGTTGATCGTACGCGAGTTCTTCGGTCTGCCAAGCATAGACGTAGAAGCTGATCGACATCAGTAAAATGACGCCCGAACCGAGCAAGTACCGGCATTTGCGTTCGAGGCCCGTTTCGCCGAGCAAACGCTTGAACCCGCGGTAAGACATAGGCAGTGCGTGGTTTCGGAGGGGGTGAGAGTGAGCGTTGCGTTCAACTTATTACGATTGTCTCTGCGTACCAGCCCGCCGTGTGAGGCTGGTGTCGAACGGATCGCAGCATACAATCCCGGTAACGCGATTTCCTACGGTGCTACGTGCGATTCCTCATCGATGGCTACAACCTGATGCACGTCACGGGGCACCTCTCGGGTTTGACCAAGGGGAAACTCGAACCGGCACGGCGTCGATTTTTGGACTGGCTCGCGACGGGTGCGGGTGGGCGTGGGGCGACGATTCGCGTCGCATTCGATGGGCAGAAAGCGCCCGCGCCATCGTTGGAAACCATCCACCGCGGCGTTCGCGTCCGGTTCGCATATCGCCAAACGGCCGACGATCTCATCGAAGAGTTCATCCGCGACGAACCCGATCCGACGCCGCTCATCGTGATTTCCAACGACACGCGACTGCACGAATCGGCACGGCGTGGCGGCGCGAATTTCTGGAGCTGCCAGCGGTTCATCGATTGGATCGTGCAACCGCCCCCGCCCGCGAATGCCGCCGAGGTAACACCCGTCGAAGAAAAGCCACCCGGCCAAATCTGCACGGCCATCGAAGACGAATTGCTCAAAGTGTTCAGCGAACCGCGAGCGAAACGAACGAAGTAGCAGAAGTCGTGAGACTTCCCCTATGTATCCTCTCGCGCGTTTCGCAGTCGCCACGATAAAAGGCTGAAGCGGCGGCTGTTGTCGGCTTTTGTGACGGCGAGCCAGAGCGCCTTTCGGCTGCCGACGAGTACCACGAGTTTGCGCCCGCGGGTGATGCCGGTGTACAGCAGGTTGCGTTGTAGCATGATGAAATGTTGCGTGTGGACGGGGATAATCACCGCCGGGTACTCGCTGCCCTGGCTCTTGTGAATGCTGATGGCGAAGGCGTGCGCGAGTTCGTCGAGGTCGCTGAACTCGTACTCGACGGGCCGGCCATCGTATTCCACTGTGAGGATTTGATCGACCATCTCGATCGTCGTTACGCGGCCGATGTCGCCGTTGAAGACTTCGCGCTGGTAGTTGTTTCGCGTCTGCAAAACCTTGTCGCCGATCCGGAATGCGGCCCCGTAGCGTTGCACTTCTTTTGCGTGGCCGTTGTTCGGGTTGAGCACGTCTTGCAGCACCTTGTTCAAGTTTTGCACGCCGAGTTCGGATTTGTTCATCGGCGACAAGACTTGCACATCGCGAACGGGATCGAGGCCGAATTTTGCGGGGATGCGCGTCTTCAACATGAACGCGATTCGCTCGATGATCTTCGCCGGTTCGTCGGCTTCCACGAAGTAAAAATCGCCATCCGCATTCGGTGCGGACTCCGGTTCTTCGCCGCGATTGATGGCGTGCGCGGCCCGCACGATATAGCTCGAACCGGCTTGCCGGTGAATCTCGGTGAGGCGTGACACCGGTATGACACCGGAATTGATGAGGTCCGCAAGTACGCTGCCCGCGCCGACCGATGGCAGTTGATCGACGTCGCCGACGAACACCACGCAGGCGAACGGCGGCACGGCCCGCAGCAGTTGGTTCATCAGCACGACATCGACCATCGACACTTCATCGACGACGATCAAATCGAGGTCCAACTGGTTCTCGCGATTCTTGCGAAATCCGCCGATGCCCGCATCGAATTCGAGCAGGCGGTGGATCGTCTTCGACTCGCGGCCCGTCGATTCGCCGAGGCGTTTCGCGGCCCGGCCCGTCGGTGCGCATAGCCCCACTCGCTGCTGTTTTGCGGCGAATAGCTCGATGATCGCGCGAACGATCGTCGTCTTTCCCGTACCGGGGCCACCCGTCACCACGAGCAATTTTTCCGTGGCGGCCGCCCTTACCGCATCGCGTTGGGACTCTGCGAACGTGATCGTCATCCGCGATTCGACCCAGGCGAGTGCGCGTTCGGTATCGATGGCCGGCAGCGGGTGCGGCCCGGTACGCAGCGCGGTCACTAACTTCGCGACGCCGAGTTCCGCGATGTACATCGACTTCAGATAAATCAGCGATTCAAAGCCGAAATCGGCCTCCGCACCAGTCGGAGCATCGCGAACGACTTCGTCGGTGATGCGCAATTGCTCGATGGCATCTTGCACGCTCAGCGTTTCGATCTGCGTGAGGATCGTCGTTTCTTCGAGCAAGATCGGCTCGGGCAAACCGACGTGGCCTTTGCTCGACGCGGCTTCTTGGAGGATGTGTCGCACGGCGGCTTGGGCGCGTTGTGGGGCATCGCGCGGGATGCCGAGTTGGAGCGCGAGATCGTCTGCGGTTCGGAAGCCGACGCCCCAGATATCCGTGCTGAGGCGATACGGATTGGAACGAATGAGCGAGATGGCATTCTCGCCGTACGTCTTGTAAATGCGCACCGCCCGCGCCGTCCCGATGCCGTACGACATGAGGAACGTCATAATCTCGCGGGTGCCGGTGGTTTCGCGCCAGCCATCGCGGATCATCTGGATTCGCTTCGGGCCGATCCCTTTCACTTGGCTGAGATACGTCGGCGAACGGTCGATGACTTCGAGGGTTTTCTCGCCGAACACGGCCACGATTTTCTGTGCATAGCGCGGGCCGATGCCTTTAACGAGACCGGAGCCGAGGTACTTGGCGATACCGGCGGCGGTGTGCGGCGGCGTCGTTTTGAGTTCGGTCGCCTGAAACTGTTGCCCGTGTGCGCGGTCCGTAATCCAACTCCCCTTGGCCTCGACGTATTCGCCCGCGATCGCCTGCGGCATATTGCCGACGACGGTGACGAGGTCGCGGTGCCCGCTCGCCTTGATGCGAAGCACGCAGTAGCCGCTGTCCAGATTGTGGAAGGTGACGCGTTCGATCGCGCCGGTCACCGATTCGGGCATGGTTCGCGCTGCGGGTTGGGGTCTGCGATTACTCTCTTTGAAGGTAACCGATCTCAAGCGAATGTCCACGAGCGTAGGGGTCGTACGATTCGCCTCTTGGCCCGCTTCGGGCGGTTGTGTCTGGTGTATCGGCACAATCGAAACGCGATCGCGTTCCCGTGGCGGCTTTGATGATGGTCGCTCTCCCTTTCGACCGATTTTCCTCATAAGTTGCTATTAGACTATCCCCCGACATCTGCGAGGGCACCGCGTGTCCGAACCGCTGATCGTCACGTTTTTCCGCGAGATACCGCAACCGTCCTTCAAGGACGACCCAGACCTTTGGCAGGCGGGCGTTCAAGAAGCGATGCGTTCGTTCCGCGTTTCGATTAAAAACAATTACTCGGAAGGCACGCTGCAACGGTTGCTGATTCACCCCGATTCGCAAGTTCGTCAAGCCGCCGTGCTCGGCCTCGGCCTCATCGGCACGCTCGGTTCCAACGCCGCGTTGTCTGCGATCCTCAAAGACGAAGACACCTGCGTACGCCGATTCGCGCACGATGCACTGTGGGAAATCTGGTCGCGCGGCAGCGACCCGAACCACTGCTGGCAGCTTCAACAGGCGATGCAACTCGGCGACTTTTCGCAAACGATGGCCGCACTCGACGACTTGCTGATCGACGCCCCCGCGTATGCCGAGGCATACAACCAACGCGCGATCATGTTGTTCCGTCGCGGCGATTACCTACGTTCGCGCGACGATTGCAAAGTGGTGTTGAAGCTGAACCCGTATCACTTCGGTGCGGCCGCCGGTCTGGGGCAATGTTATTTGAAGCTGAAGAAACCCCGCGCCGCATTGCGTTACTTCAAGCAAGCCCTCGATTTGAACCCCGCGCTCGATGAATTAGTCGAAGCCGTGAAGGCCCTCAAAGACGCGCTCGGCGACGAGGACTAACTGGGAACTATTGTCGATCCGGTTTGGCATGGTCGTTGACGACAACAACTGCGTCGCGTTAAAGTTCCGAAAACTCGCGAACTCGTGAAGATTTCTCTCAGATTTATCTTGACAAGACCCACTCGAGTCGTGCTAATAGCATGAGTTGAGGTTTTTCCCTTCTCTCGACCTCAACGAATTCATCAGTCATCTTGCTGTCGTTGTAGGAGGCCGTATGCGTCAGTGGTTGTGTGTCATCGCGATTTTCGCGGGTATCGGTCTGGTTTCCGGTTGCGGTAACTCGGGGCCGAAACGCAATTCCGTTGCCGGTACCGTGTCGTTCAAAGGGGAACTGGTCAAGTACGGAAGTATCAGCTTTCGTTCGACGGGCGGCGGCAAGAACGTCGGAACGGCCGACATCATAGACGGCAAGTATACGATCATCTCGGAAGTCGGATTGCCCGCCGGCGATTACGATGTCGCAATCACCTATCCGGACCCGAAAGTGCCCGCTCCACGCGGCGATGAAGCGCCGGGTGTGGCCCTACCCGTACGAGAAATGTTACCGGCAAAATACAACGATAAGTCGGAACTCAAAGCCACCATCAAGGACGGTGCGAACGATACCGTGAACTACGATTTGAAGTAGTCTTTTCTCTCTGCTCGATTGCAGTTCGCGATTCGTTGTTTCTTTTCGTTCTTCTTTTTTCGGAGGGTTTCCCATGAGGAAACGTCGTGCGTTTACGTTAATCGAGTTATTGGTGGTGATCGCGATCATCGCGATTCTCATCGGCCTGCTGCTGCCCGCCGTGCAGAAGGTCCGCGAAGCGGCCGCCCGTGCGAAGTGCTCCAACAACATGAAGCAACTCGGACTCGGCCACCACGGCTACCACGACACGCAGGGCAGCCTGATCCCGATGGTCAGCCCGAGCGGTTGCTGTTGGGGCACCTGGACGGTGCTGATGATGCCGTACGTCGAACAAGACAACGCCTTCAAGCTCTATCAAAACTGGGGTGGCACCGACTCCGTCAACTCGAATTTCCCTGCTGCTGGCGTGGCCGGAACCTTTCCACGTTATGCATCCGCTCCCAACTCTACAAACGTGACGGGTCGCCGGTACTCGGTTCTGTCGTGCCCGAGCGATCAAGACAACACGCCCATCGGCGCGATCACCAACATCAACTACGTTGTGAATGGTGGCAACGGCAGCACCTACGGCTCGAACGGCCCCGCTCCGCTACCGACGGGTTACACCCGCGCGTACGGCATGTTCGACGGAGCCAACCGTACGCGTAAGATCAAACTGACCGACATCACCGATGGCCTGACCAACACGATCATGATGGGCGAAGTCCTTCAAGGCCAAAGCTCGGATCTTCGCGGCTTCGCGTGGTGGGGCGATGCCTCGGCATTCAGCACATATTACACACCGAACACCAACGCGAACGATCTGATTTACACGGCGGGTTATTGCAACAATCAACCGTTGCGCGGACTGCCGTGTAGCGGGGCAGGTGGCGCTCTTTTCTCCTCGCGAAGCCGTCACACGGGTGGCGTCAACGTGACCTTGGGCGACGCCAGCGTTCGGTTCATCACGAACAACGTCGATCCCGTGACGTGGAGCAACATGGGCCCCGGCAACGATGGTAACGTGATTACACTACCGTAACCAGCGCGGGCCATAAAAACCAACACAACCGCCGGGAGACTCCCGGCGGTTTTTTACTGTCGATTCTCGTTACCCGATACGCAAGTTCCTTATCGCTTCTGCTGCGAACACTTCTTAAAATACCTTTCTGCACGCTCGGCATGCTCGATCTTTCGTTCGACGGATTTACCAGGTTACCCCATGACGCGATACTTTCGATGCTCGCTCCTCGCGTGCCTTTTGCTCGTTACTGACGGTGCCATGTCAGTTGCGGCGGACCCGACGTATTGGGCGGATGTGCGGCCGATCTTGCGAAAGAATTGCACCGTTTGCCACAACGAACGCAAGCTCGACGAGCCGGAGGTTTCGGCGGGGTTGGCACTACATACGCTCGATGCGATTCGGAAGGGTGGGAAGGTGCCGGTGCTGAAAGCGGGTCAGCCCGACGACTCGTTGCTCGTTTCACTTTTGACCGAGAAAAACAAGAAGCGACGAATGCCGCTCGATGCCGATCCTCTCACTGTGGAGCAGATCGCGACGTTGCGAAAGTGGGTCGAACTCGGCGCGCCCGAAGGCACGAAACCGGCCGAAGTCGAAGCGGTCGTTCGCCCGGTGAATCGTCGCAAACTCGATGTCGTATTTTCGATGAAACCGACGACGGGAAAGCTCGGTGTCGTCGAGTTGTCGCTGCCGATCGGGCCGTTACCGCCGGTTGCGGCAGTGGCCTTTAGCCCCGATGGCAAATGGCTGGCGAGTGGCGTTTACGGTCGCGTGACGATCTGGGATGCGGAGACGGCGAAACCGGTGCGCACCATCACGAATGTGCTTGCGGCGGTACACGATTTGAAGTTCAGCCCCGATGGCCGCACGCTCGCAGTGGCGGGTGGGCAGCCCTCGGCACGCGGCGATCTGCGACTCTTTTCCGTCGCCGACGGGCTACTGCTCCACAACTTCGGCGGCCATACGGATGTCGTGTCGGGTATCGCGTTCAGCCCCGATGGCACGAAGATCGCATCCGCCAGTTTCGACAAAACCGTGCGGCTCTGGGACGCGAAAACGGGCACGCTCATTCACACGTTTGCGGGGCATTCGGACTTCGTGTACGCCGTTGCGTTCTCGCCGAAAGGCGACTGGTACGCCACCGCGAGCAAGGATCGCACGGCGCGAATCGTCGACGCGAAAACCGGCAAGGGGCGGTTCACGCTCAGCGGCATGGAGCAAGAAGTGATGGCGGTCGCGGTGCGCCCGGACGGGTTGCAAATCGTCACATCGGGGTTCGAGCCGCAACTGCACTGGTGGGACGCAACGACGGGCGAAAGCCTGAAGAAACAGGGCGGGCACGACATCGCGGTACACGAATTGGCCTTCGATACGAGCGGTAAAATCGCGATCTCCGCAGGCGCGGATAAAACCGTTCGCGTTTGGAACGCGCAGACATCGACGCCGAGCCGCACGATTCTCACCGGCTCCATCGCTTATGCCGTCGCAACCGATCCGACAGGCAAACGGGTCGCCGCCGGTTGCGCCGACGGCCTCGTGAAAATCTACGACAGCACCACTGGACGGCACGGCATCACCCTCTGGGCCGGCGATGCCGACACGTGGCTATCCGTCTCGCCCGACGGCGCATACCTCGGTGCCGACGCGACCATCGCCGCCGCAAAATGGAGCATCGCCGGCAAGCCCACCACCGACACGAAACTGTTGGTGAACTTGAAGTCCGCCGAAGCCGTCGCCAAAGCGATTCGCGGCGAACGGTAGAGGAGCACGACGCACAGGCGAGCGATGAGCGTTGCCAAAATCGATGAGGCTATCGATGCACAATTACAAAAAATGAAGGTCAATCTGAGAGTGTTCAAAAGTACACTTTCGCCGCAAGCCCTAAGATCTCGTCGGTAACGACTCGACGACGATTGAAGGCATTGATGAGATTCATGCATTGACTCTCATCAGTGAATTGGGCACGGACTTCACGA
>JAYVXI010000226.1:0-33782 GCA_043785305.1 Limnoglobus sp.
CGCTCCAACGCCAAGCCTACGGCTACCGCGACCAGGAATTCTTCCAGCTACGCATTTACGCGATCCACCTGGCCGAGTACGCACTTGTCGGATGAACCCAATTTATTCTGAATCTACAGATGAGATAATACCGGCCCTCTCAACGTTGCGTCAAGAATTTTATTGCGTTTCCCGATTCGCCGCGCCGCGTCGTCTTCGGAGCGAAGCGCGTGGGCTACTTACGTGGAGCACGCGGCTCGCGTGCAGGGCAGTCAGACCATACGCGAGCCGCGTGCGCTACTGCTACGCAAAGCCTCCGCGGCGCGGCGAATTCATCCCGATTCGATTCCACCCACACAAATCGCAACAGTCAAAAAATCGCAGACGATCCGACGTAAGTCGACTTTTGCATCGTGCGCGAACTGTCGTGAAAGTGTCTCCAAGTGTCGTGAGAATGTCGTGCTCGGTCGATTTTGTGTCGTACTCGGTCGATTTTGTGTCGCGTCCGGTCGATTTTTGGTCGGTACTTGCGGCGCGTGCCAATCGAACGACAATCGGCGTAACCCACGATCCGAGTTCGAGTTACGGCAGAACCACACGAAACGGATCGGCGATTTGCGATCAAAAAACGGGTTTTGAGACGAAATAACACCCCAAAAAACGGTTTTGGAGCCTCCGCAATTCTGACTTACGTCGATTATGAGTGGCGATTTTTGTCACTTCGCGAGATCATAACAGACGAGTTTGCCCTTTCCGCGGACGTATAGCAAGCCGTGGCTCAGGACGGGCGGTGCCCAACAGGGGCTGGCGAGATCGGGCGATTCCCATTTTGCGACTTCGTCGAACTTCTTCGCGTCGATTTTGAACAACCGCAAATCGCCGTTTTCGCCGAGGCTGAGCATATGCCCATCGACTTTGATTAGCGAGCAGCGCGTGGTGCGTTTCTCGCGCCACATGCGGTTGCCCGTCGCGAGTTCGATGCACCGTAGATCACCATCGGAATCGTGTCGCCCATCGGATGCGTAGAAGTACCCGCCATCGTGGATCGGCGTGTTCCAGTGGGTCGCCAGCGCCCGGACTTCGCGGTCTTTGCCGGCATCGGTCCAGACTTCGGTGACGCCGGAAAGGTCGGTTTTCACCTTCAAACACGCCGTGCCGACGCGATAACTCTCGCTGATTACGATCGTGTCGCCGACCACCATCGGGTTCGAGGCATTGACGCTTTCGAGGTCTTTTGAACGCCACGGATAGCGAAAATGCTGTTTGCCCGTGGCCGGATCGAAGCCGACGAGGCCCGCACGCGCGAAGTACAACCCGACCCGCTGGCCGTGCATCGTCACCACGATGGGGCTGCTATAACTCGCGAGGTCGTCGAGTGCGGCATAGCGGACTTTACCCGTCTTTTTGTCGATCGCGACGATGCCGGAGCCGTTCGGTTTGGCCTCGCGCAAGTCTGTTGGTCGCGGACCTTTCGGACTGCCACCGACGGCCACGATGATCGAATCGCCTTCGATCACTGGCGAGCTACCGACGCCGAAGAAATTCTGGTGGAAGTGATACGCGGCCCGCGTGTCGAAACTCCAAACGAGCTTGCCCGCATTGCTGATGCAGTTCAATAACCCTTCGACGCCATAGGTGTAAATACGGTCGCCATCGACGACGGGGCCACACCGCGGGCCGTCGTCGTAGGCGTAAAGGTCTTCGTATTTGAAGTCGTAATCGTAGTTCCACACCAACTCGCCATTGAGCGCATTTCGGCACGTGAGGCGGGCGGTCGTTTCAAACGCATCGAAGTGGTACAGCTTGCCATCGGCGACTGCTGGCGGCGCGTAACCGCGACCGAGTTTGCACTCCCAAACCTTCGGCAACCCATCGCGCGGCCACGCCGTCCGGATGTTTTTCTCGCTGGAGACATTATCCCCAGTCGGCCCGAGGAACTTCGGCCAGTCGGAACCTTCGCGGCCCGGTGCAACCGGTTTGACATCGGCGGCCTTCGAGCAACCGAAGAAGATCGCGGCACACAGAAAGAGAACAATTCGCATGGGATGACCCGAAATGGTAGGCAAAACGAAACCGAGCGGCGAACCGGTTGGTTCGCCGCCCGGTATGACGTTGTCGGGGAAGGGAAGGATGGGGGTGCCCTGAGCCGCACCCTCCAGCACTTATGGCTGCACCTTCCGGCCTGACCAGGTTCACACCTTCAGGTCGGTCAGGCCCCCACCCATCCGAACCCCGACAACAAAAATCAAATCAAATGCGGAATGCTGAGTTCGGAATTCGGAATTTCAAACTCGGAATTCCGCATTCCGCGTTCTGAACTCCGCATTTCCGACCGGCTACTTCTTCGTTTGTCCGCGGGCAAATATACTCGCCACGAAGTTGAGCACGTCATTGGCACTCGACTCGTTATACCCGTAGTTGCGAATCAGGCGAGACTTCACCACGTCGATTTTTTCTTGCGTCGCTTTATCGACGACGTTTGAAACGATACTGCTGAGTTTAATACTGTCCTTTTGGTCCTCGAACAGTTTCAGTTCCAGTGCCTTCTGAAGCCGTTCGTTCGTGCGGTAATCGAACTTCTTGCCGTCGATGGCCAGCGCACCGATGTAGTTCATGATCTCGCGGCGGAAGTCGTCTTTGCGGCCATCGGGAATGTCGATCTTTTCTTCGACGCTGCGCATCAATCGTTCGTCGGGTTCGATGTAATTGCCGGTGTAGCGATCGCGCACCTTCTCGCGTTGCGTGTACGCTTTGACGTTGTCGATGTAGTTCCCGCAGAGTTTCGCGAGCGCTTCATCGTCGGCCGCGATCGCGCGTTGCACTTCGTTTTTGACCACGTCTTCGTACTCCTCGCGAACGACGGCGAGCAACTCTTTGTAATGGCGATACTGGTCTTCGTCGCGAATCAGCGAGTGGTGTCGCAGCCCCGCTTCGAGTTCGTGCATCACCATGAACGGGTTGATGTTGTCTTCGTCCGGGTGCGCCACGAGCGCGTTGGAAATCTTGTCCTGGATGTAGCGCGGGCTGATGCCGGTCATCCCTTCGTTGAGTGCGTCGCGCTTCAGTTCGATGACGTTATCTTCGGTGAAGCCCGGCAGCGTTTTGCCGTTGTACAGCTTCAGCTTCTGCATCACGCTCAGGCCGGCGTGCTTCGGCGGGTTCAACCGCGTCAGCACGGCCCACATGGCCGCCACTTCGATCGTATGCGGGGCAATATGCTTGCCGAGAACGCGGTCGACGTTGAAATCCTTCTCGTAAATCCGCACCTCGTCCTTCAACCGCGTCACGTACGGCACATCGATCTTCACCGTCCGATCCCGTAACGCTTCCATGAATTCATTATTCTGCAAACGTTTATATTCTGGTTCATTTGTGTGGCCCAAAATTACTTCGTCGATGTCCGTTTGCGCGAACTTCTTTGGCTTGATCTTGTGTTCCTGGCTCGCGCCGAGCAGATCGTAGAGGAACGCGACGTCGAGCTTCAGCACTTCGATGAACTCGACGATGCCGCGGTTCGCGATGTTCAGTTCGCCGTCGAACGAGAATGCGCGCGGGTCCGAATCGCTGCCATACTCGGCGATTTTGCGGTAGTTGATGTCGCCGGTGAGTTCGGTGCTGTCCTGGTTCTTTTCGTCTTTCGGCTGGAAGGTGCCAATCCCGATCCGGTCCTTTTCACTGAGCGTGAGCCGGGAGATTTTCACTTCTTCGGCCAGCATCTTCGTCCAGTCGCCCGCGTACTTCGCCAACCGCAACTTGTACTCGAACCGGCTGTACGGCGAGAGGTCGCCCTTGATCTTCACCGAATACGGGTGCGGCTTCACGCACTGTTCGTTCAGCACCGCCAGTAGCGATTCGCGTTGCTCTTCGGGCACGAGTTGCAGCGGCTCGCTGTGCATCGGGTCGCGGGTCCAACCGCTGCCATCGGGGTTCTTCCACGAGAACGTGTAGAGCATCCCCGCGTCGGATCGCGAGTATTCTTCGAGGCCGCGTTTCAGCAGGCGGGCGATGGTCGACTTCGCCGAACCGACGGGGCCGTGGAGCAGAATCACCCGGCGTTCGGTGCCGTAGCCGAGTGCGGCACTCTTGAAGGTGTTCACCAGTTGCATGAGTTGGCGGTCGAGGCCGTAGATGCCGTCGCCGTGCCGCGAGGCAAATTCGGTGAAGAACTTGAAGCGGATCCGCTTCTCTTTGTTCTCGTAAACGTCTTCGGTGCCGTGCGACAGGATCATGTCGTATAGGCGTTGGAATGCGGTGCGCGTCACGCCGGGGTTCTTCAGAATGATCTCGAGGTAGTCGGCGAAACTGCCTTCCCAATGGAGTTTGCGGAAGTCTTGAACGTCGATCTGACTGCGTAAGGTGTCGAGGATTGCCGTAACCGTGGCCATGTGCTTCTCCTTAAGGGGACCGCGTAACGCGGCCCGTTTCATTATCGTCGCTATCGCAAGCCGCCCACGCGAACGAAAAAGGGAGAGCGTGTGGCCAACCTACGTTCGGTCAATCGAGAACAACGTCGGCAAAGAGCTACAGCATTGTACCGCAGCGACGTGGCCGTTTCCAAAAATTCGACGCGATCCCTTTGTCCCAAACCGTTTCGGCGGTGAGATTGCAATTCCGCCCTCTTCGCAACTTGCCGAATTGGGCGACCGTTCAATCTCCATCTGCTGTCGCACCGGTCGCAGCCTGCCGGCCCTCGCGCCCGCTCGGATCGGCGGACAGCAGCGACTCGTGGAGCATGAACACTTCGTTTCCGTCCACGCCGGGATCGTTGAGCATGTATAGCAGTGAAAACACAGCCTCGTAAACGGCTGCCCGAACAACCAATCCCACATCGCGGTGACCCGCACCGCTCGCCAGCAATCGAGCCAACGCCTGGCCCGCATCCGCGAACGGACCATCGGGACGAGCCTGCGCTTCAGCGACCGCACTGTCAATCCACGCTCCCGTCACCGGTGCATCGATAACCTGCTCCCACACAATCCGCAGAAATTCTTCGCGCGTTGGCAATTGCTACTCCTGTCGCACAAGTGATTCTACAACACTGTACCCGATTGAATCCGCTGTCAAGCAACGATGATTCGCCTAACGATCACGTTTATCCCAGCCAGGCCGGAGTTTCGCCTTCGGCGGGGAGTTTCACGACGCTCGCGCTGATGATGTGCTCGTGTTGGTTGATTTCGTTGACGGCGGCTTCGGGTGGGTAGGCGTCGAGGTTGAGCACGCCGATCGCTTCGCCGCCGGGGGCTTGGCGACCGAGGTTCATCGCGCCGATGTTGACGCCGTGTTTGCCGAACGTGTTGCCCATGAAGCCGACGACGCCGGGGCGGTCGTAATGGCTGAAGATGAACAGCAAGCCATCGAGGTACGCTTCGAGGCGGAACTGCCCGAGGCGAACCAGCCGCAGATACTGGTTGCCGAACAGCGTACCGGCTGCGGTATAAGTCTTTTTGTCGGTCTCGACATCGGCTTGCATCAGCGATGCGAAGTCTTCTTTCTTCGGCGACGACGACGCGACAATTTCGATGCCGCGATCCCGCGCCATCACTTCGGCATTCACCAGATTCACGCCGCCCATGTGCGATTCGAGCAACCCTGCCGTGAATGCGGACGTCAGCAATTGCGTCTTGCGGCTCGCCAGATCGCCCTTGTATGTCAGCATCACTTTCTTGATTCGCCCGTGGCACATCTGCGCGTGCAACATGCCGAGGCGACGCGCGAGGTCGACGTATTGCCGCAGTTCGTCGAGTTCCTTGCGGTCGACGGCGGCCATGTTCACCGCATTCAGCACGATGCCTTTCAGCAGGAAATTGGCGATCAGTTCTGCCGCCTCGATTGCGACGTTCTCTTGCGCTTCGACGGTCGATGCGCCGAGGTGCGGCGTGAGCACGATGTTCGGTGCGGTCAGCAACGGGTTGTCTGCGACGGCGGGTTCGACGGTGAACACGTCGATGCCCGCACCCGCGATCGTGCCCGCTTTCAGCGCGTCGGCGAGCGCCTGTTCGTCGATGATTCCCCCGCGGGCCACGTTCAGCACGCGGGCGGATTTCTTCATCTTGGCAAGCTCGTTCGCCCCGATCAGGCTCTTCGTGTCGTTCGTTAGCGGTACGTGAATCGTCAAATAATCGACCTCGGGCAGCATCGCCTCGATGCTCGCGGCGGCCTTGTAACCCATCTCGGCGACCTTCTCCGGTGTGACGAATGGGTCGAACGCGAGCACCTTCATTTCGAGGCCGACGGCGCGTTTGGCGACTTCGCGCCCGATCCGCCCGAGACCGATGACGCCGAGCGTTTTACCCGTGACTTGCGTGCCGACGAACTTGCTGCGATCCCACTTGCCCGCCTTCATGGTGGCGTCGGCTTGCGGAACGAGCCGCGACAGCGACATGAGGAGCGCGATGGTATGTTCGGCGGCGGAAACCGTGTTGCCGCCGGGCGTGTTCATGACGATCACGCCCTTGCGGGTGGCTGCCACGACGTCGATGGTATCGACGCCGACACCGGCCCGCGCGATCGCCCGCAGCTTGCCGGGATTCTCGAGCATCTCTGCCGTAATCTTCGCCGCCGAACGCACGATCACCGCGTCGTAAGTCGGCAACACCGCCTTCAACTCGGCCGGATTCTTGCTGAGTTCGGGGCGATGATCGACCGACACGCCGAGCTTTTTGAGCGTCTCGGCGGCCGCGGCTTCGAGGTTGTCGGCAATGAGAACGCGAGGCATTTCAGATCCACCTGATACGGGAGAAGGAACGCGAGAAGTCATTTTACGAGAGTTCCATCGAATTGCCGCGACGTTCGGATTACGAGCCGCCGGGCTTGTCCCGGCGGGAGTCTTCAAACATGATGATCGAGTGCAGCCGAAAGGGCACGGTTCTCTGTTGTGTACGAGGGTGTCCGATGCGGGCGTTGGCGGAGTGGTTCGTCGTGATCGGCTACCTCATCGCGTTGGCGGTGAACGTGCTGCGCATGTCGATTCAACGGCTGTTTCTCTTCGATGAACTGTTCACGTTACACCTCGCGCGTTCGCCGCGGTCGCTCGTCTCGAACCTCGCGGCGGGGGTCGATCTCAACCCGCCACTGTCGTACTGGCTCACGTGGTTGGCCGTGCAGTGCTTCGGCGAAACGGAGTGGGCAGTGCGGTTGCCGTCGCTACTCGGTGCCTTACTCGGTTGTGTCTGCCTGTATGCTTTTGTGCGAAGGCGACGCGGCATCTCCGAGGGGCTACTCGCGCTGTCGATGGTCGGCATCACCGCGCCGGTTTGGATTTACTTTCTCGAAGCGCGTCCGTACGGTTTGCTGATCGGCTTCACGGCACTCTCGCTCTGGTGCTGGCAACGTGCCACGGAGTGGGAAGGGCATCGCGGCTGGCGATTCGGCTTCGGTGCGGCGCTCGCGTTGGGGATACTCACGCACTATTATTTCGTGGTGCCGATCGCGGGAATCTTCCTCGCCGAGGCGGTGCGGTGCATCTATCGGCGTCGGGTCGATCGCGGGCTGTTACTCGGTTTCGCGTGTGCGGGCATCGTGTTGGTGGCACTTCAACCGCTATGGGGTTCGCCCGCCAAGAGTTACGCCACGGGCTTCTGGTCGAAGGTCAAATTCACCCGTGCCGCCGTCGATACGACCACGCAAGCGCTGATCGCCAAAGATGTGCTTCTGCCCACTGCGTTCGCGCTGGTCGTGGCCGCGCTCGCCGGTTCGCGCAGGAAAACCGAAAGTGAAGCGAATTATCCCGTGTGGGAAGTCGTGGCACTCGTCGCCATCGCAGCGGGGCCGGTGCTCGGCGTGGCAATCGGGGCGAAGCTGACGGGCGGTTTTTACTATCGGTACATCGTGCCGTCGATGCTCGGTCTGGCCGGGTTAGCGGCGCTCGCCATCGGTCGCACGGCCGCGGGTTCGAGGTGGGCGTGTCTCGTTGCGGCTGCGGGTTTCGCAATCTCCGGTGCGGCCGGGCAATGGCGCGACGGGCCAAACTATTTCCGCGTGGAAGCGAAGGAGATTGCGGAAACCATCGGCCTGTTCGATGCGAACTTAACGCGCGGAACCGTTCTCGTGGAGTCGCCGTTCGAGTTCGCCCGCTACTGGCATTATTACGCCGACCGACCGTATGCGTTCGCGTTCCTGGCCGACCCTGCAAAGGCGTATCAGTACGCGAAATCGGACACCGTCGATCGCGGGATTTTGTCGCTGATGCGCATCGCGCCGGTGCCAGTGGTGTCGCTCGACGAGATCGAAAAAATGTCGAACGACGGGCAGGAAACCTACTATTTCGGGGTGCCGTCGAGTTGGCAGATCGCGGAACTGAAACTGCGCAACATTCACTTCGAGACTATCGCCACACGAAAAGGCATCGCACTGTATCGCTTGAGTGGCACGAGGTAGATGAAAAAACCGACCTGGAAAGTCCACCGCATCGAACTCGTCAGCTTGCTCAAGGGCAATGAACCGGGGGTTTATCTCTCCGATCACCTCCCGAATATGGCCGAACTGGCCGACGCCAAAACCCGGCCACTCGATGCATTCGAGCGCGAATCACTGACGCAACTTCGCAATGGCGAAGACCTCTTGCAACAAGCGGCTGGAACGCAGATGCCTGAAATGCCACGAAGTCCAGCGCAGTGAACTCCTCGGCGCGTTTAGCTACGAATTGAAGCCGTCACTTTCCGTACCGTGACTTTGCTGAAATGCACCTTCCGCGGAAACGTCTTGATTGCAGTTCTGCGTTCGCCGTGCGATCCCACTTCGATACAATTCGATTGGTCGGGTCGCTCCGCCTCACTTTCAGGAGATGCGAATCATGTTCACTCGGATTTTCGGCACGGCGACGCTCGCCGTTCTCGTTGCGGCATTGGCGCTCGCGCCGATGTCGGCGCAAGCGAAAGAGGAATTGCCGTCGGACCTCGCGATGGTCCCCGGCGATGCGGCGGGGTTCGTGCATATCCGCCTCGCGGACATCTGGAAGCACGACATGATGAAGGGGATGCGCGACACCGTGCAAAGCGCGGGCATCAAGGCGCTGACCGCATTCGAGAAGCAAGTGTACCCGTCGCCATCGACCATCGAACGCGCAACCGTCGTCGTGCTGGCACCGAAGGAAGGCGCGCGGGGCGAGCCAATCATCGTCGGGATCGTGCGCTTCACCGAGGCGTTCGATTCGGACAAAATCGTCAAGCTGTACGTGCCGAACGCGGTGACGGCGAAAGCGAACGGCAAGACGCTTTACGGCGATAAAGAGTCGGGCCTCGGCATCCACTTCCCCGACGACAAACACCTGATTATCGGGCCAGCCGAAGCGGTCGAGGCGTTCATTTCGCGACCGCCCGTGTTGAAGGGCGGCATCACGTCGGCACTACAAACCGCAGCGAGCGGCATGACCTTCGTGGCGGCAGTCAACGTCCGTGCGATCCCGATCCCACCGCAGGCGTTCAAAGATGTTCCCGAGAATCTGCAACCGCTTCTGAAGGCCGAACGGATCGTGCTGACGCTCGACATGAAACCGGCCGATCCGGTGCTGACGCTGCGTGCCGGTTACGCAGGGGAAACGGCGATCGCCGAGGCCGAGGAAGCGCTCAAGGCCGCCGCGATCATGGCCAAAGCCGCACTCGGGCCGCCCCGCCAACAGTTCGAGAATACGCTGTACGGCAAGGCCGATGCCGGCCCGCGACCGGTGAAGGAACTCCCCGAATTGTTCGGCGCGCTCGTCGGCCTCGGCGGGATGAACCAACTCGAACTGCTGTTGAACAAACCGCCGATCAAGCGCGATGGCAACGACCTGATGGCAACGGTAACGATCCCGAAAGAGGTCACGCAGATGACCCTGTTATCCGCGCCCGTGGCGATCGGCTTACTGTTGCCCGCCGTGCAAAAGGTCCGCGAAGCCGCCGGCCGCGCCCAGGGGCAGAACAACCTGAAACAGATCGCCTTGGCATTCCATAATTATCACGACACCTACGGTAAGATGCCGACGGACATTTACTCGAAAGACGGCAAGCCACTGTTGTCGTGGCGCGTAGCGATTTTACCGTACATCGAGCAAGATCAACTCTATCGCCAGTTCAAACTCGATGAGCCGTGGGACAGCGATCACAACAAGAAATTTTCTGCAATGGCAATTAAAGTCTACATGGTGCCCAACGCACATAATCCCGTCGCTGGCAAGACTTACTACCAAGGCTTCGTCAGCAAGAAGGGCGCGATGCCGCGTTCGGTGTTCTCCGAAGATTCGACCGTAAAATCGACCTTTGCGAACATCACCGATGGTTCGTCGAACACGATCATGGTGGCAGAAGCCGCAGAGGCGGTCGATTGGTCGAAGCCCGCCGATATGCCGTTCGATATGAAGAAGCCGTTACCGAAACTCGGCGGTCACTCGGCCGGTGGCTTCAATGTCGTCATGTGCGACGGCAGCGTGCGGTTCATCCGCGACACGATCAATCCGAAGATGTTACTAGCGGCCATCACCATCGACGGTGGCGAAGTGGCGAACTTCGACGACTGATAAACGCGAACGCCCACGGACGTCGTCCGTGGGCGTTCCCGTTTTTACACCAACAGTGCTTTATCTGCGGCTTGTTGCAATGCTTGATCGATCACCGACTTCAGCGCCGTTTGAATATCCGTCTCATCGTATAGCGTGATGCCGTCTTTCTGGACGTTCAGCGCGCCGGCGGCGGCCACTTTCGCCAGCCCTTCGATGATCTTCGTCTTGTCGCTCTTGCCGTCGAGCAATGGCACCAGATGCCGATCGAGGTCGTTCAGGCGAAGCACTTCGTGGCGTCGGTTCGTCACCGATCCGCCACGGACGGCCTGCATCCGAGCCACGGGCCACGCGGTCGGCAACTCGCCCGCAGTCTTCGCGTACGTGATCGGCATCCCGTGCAGTTCGACGAGGTCCGAACTCATGTAGCAGTTCAAAAGCCCCATCGCGACGGTTTGTGTATCTTCGGCAATAATCTTCGGGTCGGTGCCATCGCCGCCGATCATTTCGCGCGACGATTTCCGCAACACATCGAACGGCACCGTGCCGGGGTAGGCTTCGTTCATCACCTTCATCGCGGCCTTCAACAGCGGGCGATTCGTCGCCATCTGCATTCCGCCACCGGAGCGATACTGCACGTTTTCGTCGCTGGTCAATGAGGCCGGTTCTGCGACCGGTTTCGCGCTGCTGGCCACGTGCATGACGCGCAGCACTTCGGGTTGAACCGACCAGTTCGGGTTCAGCTTGCTGTGGACGAGCAACGATTCGCGGAACATGCGGTTGCGCAGGAAGTCCATGTACTGCTCGGCCTGGATCTGATCGGTGGCCAGGATTCGCAGCGTCTTCTCGATTTCGGGGCCGAAGTTGCCCGTGACCATCGTGCCGACGCGCGATTCGCCGAGGTACTTGAGGTTGTGCGTCTGGGCGCGCGACATCAACTGGTGGAAGTACAGTGGCTCGTTATTTTCTTCGAGGTGTTCGTGGTACAGGTAATGGTCGGCCTGGTGCCGCAACGTTTCGAGTTCCTGCTTCAACATCACTGAGTAGGCATTGTTGTTGTCGGAGCGTACCGATTGCGCGAGGAAATCGAGCAGCGCACGGGCTTGTTGGGTGCGGAGTTGCGGCGTGTTGAACCGGCCCGAGTGATAGCGCATCATGTCGCGGATCATGCCGCGCATGTGCCAGCCAGGGTACGTGTTGTAACTAACGTAGGCGATGCCGTTCATCGACATGTTCTTGTCGAAGATCTCCAAGATTTTGTCTTGGACTGCACTGGGAACCCACGAAAACACGCCGTGGCAGATGATGTAGTCGAACTGGCCCCACGACTCGTCGACGTCGGTGATACTGCTGTGTTTTAAGGTCAGGTTCTTCAGGCCGAGTGCCTGAACGTCTTTGTTGCCTTCGTCGATTTGGCGTTTGGACAGGTCGATACCGACGAACGTGCTATCGGGGAGCATGTCGGCCATCGGGATCAAGTTGCCGCCGCCGGCGCAACCGAGTTCGAGCACCCGACAGCGTTGCACCGGCACGGGTCGCAAGCCGAATAGGCTGCCAATTACGAACAAACGGCTCGGGTGCGTCTGCGAAAATGGGTGGCTTTCGTAAGGCACCTCGTCGTAGCTATTCGGGTTCATCGGCGTCGCGACGGGGTTCGCGGCGGGCGGATTCGACATCATGTCGGACACAGTTTCATCCTCGGTCGGCGTTTCGGGAGGGCCATGCGTACTAATTATGACGTATCGGCATTCAAAAGGGTTGGACTTTGGCCCGAATACGAAAGACGCGGCCCGGCTCGCCTCGGATTCGCCTCTTTCGCGGTGGTTTCGTAAATTCAACGCATGACTATTACGAAATTGGAAACCGAACTACTGCGGGTGCCGTTGCCGCGGGCGGTGGCGTTGCCCGCTTCGCAAGACCCGCGGGCGGCCACGGTGGCGGAGGTCGTCCTCGTTCGCGTTCACACAACCGACAAGCACATCGGCCTCGGCTTCACGTACACGCTCGGTGGCGGTGGCGCGGCAATGCGTTCGCTCATCGACCGCGTGTTGGCCCCGATGTTCATCGGCGAGAATCCCGCACTCAACGAACGCTTGTTCCTGCGGGCCACCGCCGAACTCGAAGACGTCGGGTTCGCGGGGCTGGCCGCACGTTCGTATGCCGCAATTGACTTTGCACTTTGGGATTGGAAAGGCAAAGCGGCGGGTATGCCGGTGTACCAACTGCTCGGCGGCTATCGCACCAAGTTGAAGGCAATCGCATCGGATACCGCCACGCCCGCACTCGGTGCGAAACAGGCGACGAAGGAAACGAAGAAGTTGCTCGATCGCGGTGTGGCCGGAATCATCGTCGAGATCGGCACGCAAGACCCCGACATCGATGCGGACCGCATTCGGCAACTGCGGCAAGCGGTCCCCGAAGGCGCGTGGTTCGAGATCTCCGGCTGCGGCCGCTACGATTTCTCGACGGCACTCTGGATGGGCCGCATGTGCGAAGAAGAGTTCGCCGTCGATGGCTTTTCAGACCCCGTTCGCCCCGACGATGCGGACGGTTTGGCCCGGCTCATCGACCGCCTCGAAGTCGGCGTCTCCGTCGGCGGGTTGTACGACCGCCCCGACGATTACCTGCGGTTACTGTCCGCCGGCGGCGTGTCGGCGGTGCGCATCGATCCCCTACGGCTCGGCGGGCTGACGCCGGCACGGAAAGTCGCCGCCGTAGCGGAACTCAAGCACATTTCCATCTGCCCCGTGCGACTCCCCGAGTACGGCACCCACCTCGCAGCCGGTTCCGTATTCGGCCGCGTCGCCGAGTACGTCGATTGGTTCGCCGAGCTATTCCACGGCGGCCCGCAGTTCGTCGATGGCCAGTTAGTCGTCAGCGAAGAACCCGGCTTCGGCCTCACCGTGAACGAAACGCTCGCGGCGAAGTATCGTTGATCGAGGCGAGCGGGGGATGTAAATCCCCTGATCCTGCCACCATCATTCGCAGTGCGAATGAGCAGACACAACCTCATCGAAATCGACATTGTCAACGACTCAGGAAGGATCATTGGGCTGACGCCACCCCGCTCGCCAAATCGTCGTGCTTCGCACGTCGGTTATGCTTTGACATCGGCAATGACTTGCGATAACTTCTGGATGATGGCGACGATAAAATGTAGTCAGGAGGTCGTTGCCGAACTCCCCCGATCTCGAACTGGAAGATGTGGCGGAATGTCAACGCTTTCGCCAATGACGGACTCCGATGAGCCAAAGATGTTTCGCACGTTGAAGGGCTTCTTCGATGGCGAAGAACCTAACGAAGCGAACTACTTCTGCTTCAGCGCGACGCTGCGAATTTTCGGTGACGGCCTTCCATTTGAGGAGATCGGCCAACGGCTCCGCGTCCAACCGACGCGACTTCATCGCAAGGGTGAACGCCGCACGCCAACATCGCCTGGCTACCGTGAGGATGCATGGCACTTTCAGCCGCAACTGCCTGAAACCGAACCGCTGGAGCGCCACATCGAGGCGATCTGGAACGTCGTGCGATCCGAGGTGGAATACCTCAAATCGCTCAAAGAACGCTTCAAAGTGGACGTATTCTGCGGGTATCGTTCCAATTGCGATACTGCGGGTTTCGAGGTGTCTCACACGTGCTTGGAACTGTTCACGGCGTTAGAGGTGCCGTTCGGCGTGTCCGTGATTATTGCCTGAACGATTCGCACGCCGGTACCACTGCGGCGGATTCTGCATACACAGCCTCAGCGAAATACACACTGTCAACGACGCAGGAAGGAAGCAGATGGGGCCGAACGACCAAGACATGGACATGCTCATCCTCATCGGGATGGTAGTGATCGCGGTCGGCGTGGCGACGCCCCCTTACTCGAAAGTGGTCGCCAAGCTCGCTGCTAGTGGGGTGGAGTTGACCTGGCTCGGCCACATCGGAGTGTTCACATTGGTCATAGCGGCAGGGCTGGCCGCGCTGGCGCTGGTCTGGGCGTTGTTCCGTGCGGTCGGTTGGGTCATCGAACGTGCCCGCCGGTGAGGGTTGATTTGTAGCATATTTTGTACTGTTCTTGGCGAGCGGGGGATGTAAATCCCCTGATTCTGCCACCATCATTCGCAGTGCGAACGGACATACACAGCCTCAGCGAAATCGATGCTGCCAACGACTCAGGAAGGATCAGGGGGCTGACGCCGCCCCGCTCGCCAAATCGTCGTGCTTCGCACGTCGGCTCTTCATAAAATCACTTTTACGTCATCACCTACCCGAGATACGATCATGGCCAGTACGCCCGAAGTTCGCTTGCAAGAATTGCACCTGATACTCCCGCCCGCGCCGAAACCGATTGGCGTTTACAAACCCGCCGTGCGCGTTGGTAACATGCTGTATATCTCGGGGCACGGCCCGCTGAAGCCGGACAAAACGCTGATTACGGGCCGCGTCGGGCACGATCTGACGCTCGAACAAGGCAAAGAAGCCGCGCGGCAGACTGGCCTTGCGATTCTTGCCACGATTCGCGATCAACTCGGATCGCTCGACAAAGTGAAGCGGCTCGTGAAGACCTTCGGCATGGTGAACTGCACCCCCGATTTCGGCGAGCAACCGAAGGTCATCAACGGGTTCTCCGAATTGATGAAAGACGTGTTCGGCGAAGAGGCAGGGATTGGCGCGCGGAGCGCCGTCGGGCACAATGCACTGCCGGGCAACATCGCCGTGGAAATCGAGTGCATCCTCGAACTCGAGTGATTTCGACCGCAGGATACATAAAGAATTTTAACCGCAGAGGGCGCGAAGAACGCAGAGTCAGAAGTGTGATGAAATGGAGCGGCTGAGATGGATTTGATGAATTCCAAATAATTTCTCAGCGGACTCAGCGCCCTCCGCGGTTAAGAATCTTTCGACTAATATTGTGACGCCGAGTAAAATGAACCCGATGAACCCGACACTTGCCCCGACTTTAAGCACCCCTGCTGTCACTCGCCCGGTACGCCCCGCACGCCGGGTGATCTGGCGCTACTTCAGCATCCTGCTCGGCTTCCACTTGCTGTTGCCGATTGCGTTCTTCGACCCGTTCTTCACGTGGTGGTTCCCCGTTTATCTGCTCGTCGGCAACGCGATTTTCGGCTCGATCGGCATCAACCTCGCCTATCACCGGTTGCTGACGCACCGTTCGCTCGAAGTGCCGCGCTGGCTCGAAAAAACCTTCGTGATGTGCGGGATTTGCAGCCTCGAGGGGCCGCCGTTCAAGTGGGTCTGCACGCACCGCATCCACCACCAGGAAAGCGACGTCGAGAAAGACCCGCACAGCCCGCGCGAGAATTTCCTTTGGGGGCACATGGGCTGGATCTACACCGACGACCCACGCATGAACTCGTTCATGACGTACGACAAATACATCCCGGATTTGCTCGAAGAATCGTATCTGCGTTGGTTGCACAAACGCAGCCGGTGGGCGCAACTGTACCTCGCGCACATCGCGTTGCTCGTACTGGCCGCTGCTGGTATCGGAGCGATTTTCAACGGCACCGAAGGCGCAATCCACGGGGCCGCGCAGATGTTTGCGTGGGGTGTCGTCGCTCGCACGGTTTACGTTTGGCATATCACGTGGTTTGTGAACTCCGCCTCGCACCGTTGGGGTTACCAGAACTACAAAACCGGCGACCTCAGCACGAATTCGTGGTGGGTGGCACTCCTCACGAACGGCGAAGGCTGGCACAACAACCACCACGCCGCCCCCCGCGCCGCCAGCCACGGCCACCGCTGGTGGGAAATCGACCTCACCTACTCGTTCGTGCGACTGCTGGAAATCGTCGGCCTCGCGAAAAAAGTCGTGCCGATCGTCGTGCCCAAGCACAGACTGCAAGAAACCGAACCCGTCGTGGCGGCGTAAACGGCCTTGGCTGGGGAGCATTGGGTGAACGAGCACTTTAATGAGTTACACGATTCGTTGCCCGAACGAACGGCTCGCGAGCAAGGCTTTCGGAAGCAAAAGTGGATAGCGTTCGTTCGCGAATGCCTTTTGTTCGACCTGATCTGTTTGGGCGTTGGCATTGGTGGGACAATTTGTGGGCTAATCTGCGGCGACACGGCGGAAGCGGCGATTGTTCGCTTCGCGTACGGAGTATTCGGCGTTGTATTCGGCGCAGTTTACGGCTTTGCCCGTGCGATCTGGTACCTGTTTCGCGAATCGATGTACGGAGAGATTCCTCGGTCGAAGCAGACCGATCCGATGGTTGCATTTCGTTGGAACGCTTGGGTGTTCGGTATTGGAATGGGCAGCGTGATGGTTGCGGTCCCAGGCGAGCGTCAAAACCAGTTGTACGTCGCGCTGTCCGGGTTAGCCGGTGGCGTCGCGGTCGTCGTTGCCATCCGATTCCACAAGAAACCGAACCCGTCGTAGCCAACAATTAGTGAGCGGACGGTTG
The DNA here is from genome assembly GCA_043785305.1 of Limnoglobus sp. Classification (GTDB taxonomy): domain Bacteria; phylum Planctomycetota; class Planctomycetia; order Gemmatales; family Gemmataceae; genus Limnoglobus. Next base: position 16,864 of record JAYVXI010000226.1, read on the forward strand.
CGATGTTGTCACTTGGCTCCTCGGATTCGTTCCAGTGCGGCGGTTGCGTGCGTGCGAACGGTTGCGTCGTTGTCTTTCGTTGCAATTTCTAGCGCGGATTCCGCTGCGATCGCGGGCGTTCCGATCTTGGAGAGGCCGAGTACGGCCGCATCGCGGACTTTGGCGTCGCGGTCTTTCAAGGCTTCGATCAACGCGGGAATCGCACGAGGATCGACCGAGCCGACGTTACCGAGAACGTCGGCGGCCTTTTTGCGCGTCGTCGGTTCGGGGCTTTTGATGGCATCCAGCCAATGTTCGACGGTATGGCCGTTGAAAAACTTTTCATTCGGACCATCGGTTCGGCTACAGCCAAAGCCGACCAGCGCGAGCATCGTCGAGAGAGCAACCATTCGCATTTCGGTGATCCTCTCGATTATTCGATGGCGGCGGTGGAATCGCCATCGGCCCGGGTTCCCGTGGCCCAGAACGCCAGTCGATCCGTCGGTGGTGGCGAACCTTTTACCCCACTGATGTTGCGGAGATAGCGAACCGAGCCATCGCCGTACAAGTGGTTCGCACCGCCGATATGAAAGCTGGAAGGATCGTCGGTACCGCCATCGTCGGATTGGTCGTTGGTGGCGTTAATCCAGTTCGAGTGAATGAGGCCGAAGAGATCGGTGTCGTAATCCATCGTCGGGTTGATCGGGTAAACCGGGTTCTTTTGCCCGAGCCGCATCCGTGCGCCGGTCAATGCACCGGCCCACGTGCCTTGAGTGATGCCGCAGGCGCGTTCGGCAACGAGGGCCGTATGGCTCGTTCCATCGGTGATGTCGGTAATCCGCGTCTTGCTATTGCGGTAGAAACAGCCGTGGAACCGACCGTAGCTATCGCCGGTCGTCACTTCCGTTTCGTCGCCGCCGACGAATGCCGCGTAACTACACGGCGCGGCCGTGATGCCGGTCAACGGCACGCCGCCCGGCCCGTACACCGGAAAGGCTTCCGTTTGAATGTCCGATGGGCACGAGTAAATCTTGATCTTCTGGCTGAGTAACGCGGAGGTTGTCACCGGTAGATTCAAGTTCGTTTGCGATTGGAAAAGGTTGCCTTGCTCGATGTACGGCAAGATGTAGAACGACCAGCCCCAACCGGGACTGACATCGCCACCCGGTGCGGCAATCGCGGTGAACCCCACCGGAAAGACCAAGTTGGCATCGTGGTAGCCGTGCAGGCCCAGCCCGATCTGTTTGAGGTTATTCGTACAACTGATGCGCGCTGCCGCCTCGCGCACTTTCTGAACCGCAGGCAGCAAGAGACCGATCAGGATGGCAATGATCGCGATCACCACCAGCAACTCGATGAGGGTGAAGCCGCGGCGAGTCCGATGCATGTCTGGCTCTCTTGGGTAAATTCTGGCAAGGAGTTCAGTAACGCAACTGATGTGCCAACACGCATCGCGCAATTCGTAGCGAGATGGAACAGTCGTTCGGGCGGCTGTGGTCAACTCGTGCCCACCTGCGTCTAAAATTTGCACGCGAATATTCGATACTGGGTTCCCGCTCGCGCGGTACAGTGTGTGCTCTGCTCTTCTCGGATTCTCGAACGGTCGAGATGTCCGCATCTCGTTCTGGGGTTACGGTCATGGGAAATCGCACGCGGCGGGAACTATTGGCGGATGTCGGTCGGGGCATGTTGGTCGCGAATCTCGGCGTCGGTCTGACGACCGATCTCGGGCTGCAACCGGCGTGGGCGGCGGAGGAACCGGCAAAACTCACGTTCGGCGACCTCGAGCCGCTGGTCGCATTCCTACAAGATACGGCACCGGAGAAACTGCTAGCGGCCACGGTACAGAAACTGAAGGCGGGCACCGAACTCAAAACGATCGTGGCGGCGGCGGCCTTGGCGAACGCCCGTGCGTTTGGCGGCGAAGATTACATCGGCTTCCACACGCTAATGGCCCTTGCCCCCGCTTACCACATCGCGATGCAAGAGGCCGACCTGCCCCGCCGTCCGCTCGCCGTTCTGAAGGTGCTCATGCGGAACGCGACGCGGCTGAAGGAATCTGGCAACGCCAAGGCGCACGTCCTGCACGCACCGCAAGCTCCCTCGGGCGCGACAAATGCGAATGGGGAACGCCTCCGCGATGCCGTGCGACGCTGCGACTTGCCCGCAGCCGAGGGAATCTTCCGCGACATTGCCGCGAACCCGGCACAACAGGCGCTCGACCATCTGCTCGTGATGGTCGATGATGCGACCGAAGTTCACCGCGTCGTACTCGTTTCGCGGGCCTGGGATTTGATCGATTTCGTCGGCTCCGAACGCGCTCACACGCTACTTCGGCAGTCGGTGCATTACTGCGTGAAGAGCGAAAAGTACCCGAACGCGGCCAAGACCAGCAAGGAGATTCGCGAACTGCTGCCGAAACTGCTCGACGAGAAGCATCTGGTCGGTCGCCCGCGTGGGACGAAACCGGTCGACGATGCCTGGGTGCGAACGATGAGCGAAACGCTGTTCCAAAGCAGCCCGGCACAGGCGGCGTCTGCGGTGGCCGATGCGATTGCGGAAGGGATCGCGAACGAAGCCATCGGCGAGGCGATCAGTATCGCCGCGAATCAACTCGTGCTGCGCGATTCCGGTCGGCCGAAGGGACAAACGCAAGCGAACAAGCCGCTCGGCAGCATTCACGGCGATTCGATCGGCGTTCATGCGTGCGACTCCGCGCACGCTTGGCGGAACCTCACGCGCGTCGGCGGTCAACGTACGCAAGTTTCGAGTTTGATTCTCGGCGCATATCAAGTGGCACGCGATCGGCTCGAACGCGGTGGCGACTTCGCGAAGTGGACGGCATACCCGCGAACCGAACACCGCGAAGCGTCTGCGAATGTGCCCGCCGATTCGCTGTTGAAGTCGTTAGAAGATGCGATTCGTGCGAACGATCAAGTGCGAGCCGCCGCACTCATGGACCGCTTCTCCTCGCCGACGAACGACGTGGCCGCGTTCGCGCTGTTCCGCCGTTACGCGATCAGCGAAGACGGGGCACTCCACGCGGAGAAGTACTACCGCACGGTGGCCGAAGAATATGCGAGCGCACGCCCCGCGTTCCGAACGAATCAACTGATCGCACTCGCGCGTGTGACGGCGAGTGCGTTCGGCCAACCCGCCCCCGGTTACGCCGACGCCTGCGGCGAATTGGGCGTGAAGGTTTAGCGCGTGCCGTACTCTTTAAGTTTGAAAGTGTAAAACAGCATAGCCCAGGGTACGACGTTCCCCGTCGTACCCTGGGCTATGCTGTGTCAATTCCACCGCGGCTATTTTAATCGTCGACTAGCTTTGCGAATTCGATCTGGTAGCAGGTCGTGTTGCCGTTGCCGGTGAAGAGCCACTTGCCGCACGGGCTGAACGCGAGCGATTGGATTGCCGTGTCGAACTCGCGGGCGGTCAGTAATCGACCGCTGAGGATGTCCCAGATGCGGATCGTCATATCGTCGCCGCCAGAGATCAGGTAGCTGCCGTCGGGGCTGAACGCGAGTGCCTGAATGCGTTCGGTGTGCCCGGCTAACTCGAAGATTTCCTCTTCGCCTTCGACCTTCGATTCGAGATCCCAAACGTACACTGCATCGTTGATCCCCGCACCGGCCAGGTAGCGCCCCGTCGGGTCGGTCGCCAGAATGTACACGCCCGTGTCGAACACGAGTTGCTTGGTTTTCGATGGCACATCCCACACGCAAACCGCACCCGTTCGTTCGCCCGTCGAGAGATAATCGATCCCGCCGACGGCGACTCGTTGGCCATCGGGGTGAAAGTTGACGCTCTCCAGCGTGCAACCGTCGGCGGCTTCGATCAGGATGATGTTCGGCTCGCCGGTGGTCGTGTCCCACAGCCAAACGAGGCCATCGGCCGGGCTGGACTGCGCCAGTTGCGTGCCATCGGCGTTGAACGACAGCGCGCCGATCGGCGGCTTTGTCGCTTCCAGTCGCTTGATTTTTCCCGGATTCGTCCGGTCGTGGAGGCGGGTGAAGTGGTCGGTCCCGCCGATCGCCAGCCATCGGCCATCGCGACTGGTGGCAATGCACGATGCGGTTGCGGCATCGTTCATCGCGATCTCCGCACCGCTCGCCGCATCCCACGCCATCGCCGTCGCGCGGCCCGTACTGATGAGTTGCAGCGTATCGTTCGGGCCAGTAATCAGCGCGATGCCGTGCTTGCCCGTCGGGTTCGGCCCCGCCACCAATCGCCCCGTGGCGGTGTCCCAAATATGGATGACGCGATCCGCGCCCGCCGAGGCCAGTCGCGAACCGTCGGCATTGAACGACAAACAGTGGATTTCATCGACGTGGCCGCGAAGCACGTGCGCGATCTTCGCCGTCTTCGGGTTCGACCACAAGTGAATATCGTGATCCGAATCGACCGTCGCCAACAGCGAACCGCGTGGGGCGAACGCGAGCGTTAGCACCTGATCCGAATGGCTGTTGAGCAACATTAACGGGTCCGACTGTTTCGGATCCCAGACGCGGGCGGAGGTGTCCCAACCGGCGGAGGCGAGCAGCGCGCCATCGGCCGACCACGACAGCGACGGAATGCGGTCGGTATGGCTGCGCAGTTCGGCGAGTCGATCGTGCGAAACGGCATCCCAGACGCGAACGAGGCGGTCTTCGCCGGCGGTCGCAATCTGCTTGCCGTCGGGCGAAAATGCAATCGTCGATAGCGGCATACCGTGGGCGATGATTTCGGCGATACACTTGTAAGTGCTGGTATTCCAGAGCCGGACTTTGCCGTCGTCGTGCCCCGTGGCGATGGTAGCACAGTCGGGCGAATACGCAATCGCGGTCAGCCACGACGATTGCTCGATCCGATGGCGGAGTTGGCCCGTGGCCGTATCCCAAAACAAGAGATCGTCGTTGCCGCTCGCGAGTTGTTTCGCGCCGGGGGCGAAACACCACAGGGTTTCGAGGTCGCTGAGTTCGACTCGCGACAACAGCGAACCTTCGGCAGTCCAGTGCCGCAGATGGCCCGTTTCGTCGATGGAAAACAGCGTGCCATCCGCAGCGAACGCGATGGCGGCGATGTCGCCATCGGCGTAAAAGCGCGGTTCGCCATAGGTACGGAGAATGGCGATCGCCGGTTTGACGTAGGAGGTAATTTCGGTAACCGGGAGAGACATGCGTAGGGTTCCTTGCGTCGCGTTCGTGCGAGGGGGTTCCAGGCCAGCTTGGCATCCCCAACCGTAGTTCACAGTTCCGACCTTTGCCGATAAAATCATCCGCACGGCAGAAAAATCGGTAGTTTGCGTCAACTTTTCCGACGCATTTTCACCGAAAGACACACATTTCAGACGGCATCGTAATTTTTCAGCACGCGAGCCGCGTGCTCTACTTTCAGACGGGCAATGAATATGGCTGGGGAGTTCGCTTATATTGACTGGCTCCGCAAACGCACTCCCTCGCACCCGCGCGTACTCATCGGCCCCGGCGACGACTGCGCGGCACTGGCCCCCGGTTCGCGGCCGTTACTCGTAACGACCGACATGTTAATGGACGGTACCGATTTCCTTCTCGCGGAAGTCGAACCGAGGCGAATTGGCTGCAAAGCGATGGCGGTCAACCTCAGCGACATTGCCGCAATGGCCGGTGTGCCGATCGCCGCCGTCGTGAGTGTGGCATTGCCTCAAATTGCGAATGCGAGGGGACTGGCCGAGGAACTGTACCTCGGGATGCGCGAGATGGCCGACCGCTTTCAGGTACCCATCGTCGGTGGCGATACGAACAGTTGGGATGGCAAACTCGTCATCTCGGTGACGCTGTTCGGCGAAGCGACCGAGCGCGGCCCAGTGCGTCGAAATGGCGCAAAGCCGGGCGATTTGTTGTTCGTCACCGGCCCACTCGGCGGCAGCATTCTCGGGCGGCACCTCGATTTCACCCCACGCATCGCCGAGGCACTGGCGTTGCACCAGGCGGTCGATATTCGTGCGATGATCGACATCAGCGATGGCCTGAGCGCGGATTTGCACCACATCCTGGAAGAGAGCCATTGCGGGGCCACGCTCTACGCCGACGCGATCCCGATCCACCCCGACGCGATTGTGCGTAGCCAGAGTAGTGGCCGCTCGCCACTGGAACACGCGCTGACCGACGGCGAAGATTTCGAGCTGATTTTCGCGGTGCCACCCGAACAGATCGCCCGTATCCCAAGCCATTGCTACCAGATCGGCGAGTGTACGCCCACCGGCTACGTCATCGTGGAAGGCACCACCCGCCGCGAACTCCAACCGAGTGGCTGGGTACATCCACTACCCGATTGAAGATCTGCGAGTCGCGACGATACGGGGATTTTGGCATGACCGGTCTCGATGTTTTACGACGACAAGACTTCGCGCCGCTGCGCGGAAAGCGCGTCGGCCTCGTCACGCACCCGGCGGCGCTCGCGAATGACTTTCAATCGGCGCTGGAACTGTTCGCAGACGCGACGGAGTGCCAACTCGTCGCGTTATTCGGCCCCGAGCACGGGCTGAGCGGGGAAGCGCAAGACCTGATACCGGTTGCGGCGAACGCAGGCGGTCGCTACCGAACGTATTCGCTGTACGGCGATACATTCGAGAGTTTGAAGCCGACGCGCGCGATGTTGAAGGATCTCGATGTTCTCGTCATCGACATGCAAGATGTGGGTAGTCGATACTACACGTTTCAAGCCACGATGCTGTATTGCATGGAAGCGTGTGCCCAGATCGGATTGCCAGTGATGGTTCTCGATCGACCGAATCCGATTGGGCGCGCGGTCGAAGGGCCAACGATTCAGCCGGGTTTCGAGAGTTTCGTCGGTCCGCACCCGATTGCCACGCGGCACGGCATGACGATGGGCGAACTCGCGAGACTCTACCGAGCGGAGCGCGTGCCGAGCGTCGATCTCACAATCGTACCTTGCGAAAATTATACAGTCTCCATTGAAGACGTCTGGAACGTCCCACCCTCGCCGAACATGCCGAACTGCGAAACGGCGGAAGTGTATCCGGGCATGTGCCTCATCGAAGGAACCAACTTGAGCGAGGGTCGCGGAACGACGAGGCCATTCGAGTACGTCGGCTTCCCCGGTGCCGATCATTATCGCATCGCGGCCGAACTCAACGATTTCGACATCGCACACGAATACGATTGCATCCCGGTGCGGTTTCGGCCGACCTTTCAAAAACATGCTGGGCAAACCTGCAATGGCATCTTCATCGTCGATGGAAACTCGGATGCCTTCCAACCCGTTCGCATGGGCCTCGCGATACTCATTGCATTTCGCGACCATCTCGGCAAGCAGTTCCAATGGCGAACCGAACGCTACGAATTCGTCGATCGCATCCCCGCGATCGACCTGCTATTCGGCAGCGACCGCGAACGCACGATGATCGACGCCGGCGCACGTTGGCCAGACATCGCGAAACTCTGGGAACCCGAAGAGGCCGCCTTCCGCGAACGGCGAAAACCGCATTTGCTGTACGGGGAGTGACTATGTCGAAAACTCCTCCCACGACAGTACGCAGTCCGGTAGACTGGACACATTGGAACTCTCACTTTGGGAACACCTATGCCAACAGTCCTTCGTTCTATCGTTGCCGTCTTTCTTGCGGTCGTACTCGGTTGCGCCAAAGCCGAGCCGCCGAAGCCGAAGTTCCAGATGGGCAAAGACACCACGTTCATCACCGAGCCGCTCGATGCGGATGGCTACCTCGACTACGAGACGGCGCTGAACGAACGGCTACGCGGCAAGATCACACCCGAGACGAACGCTGTCGTCTTGCTCTGGCAAGCCATGGGGCCGAAGCCGTATGGCAAAGCGATGCACGCCGATTTCTACAACTGGCTCGGCATGAAACCGCCACCGGAGAAGGGCGAGTATTTCCAAGATACCGACGATACCGACATCGCCGAGTGGTTGAAGCGAAACGAGAAGCCACTGGCGTTGGTCGTGCAAGCCACACAACGCCAAGAGTATTTTAACCCCGTCATTTCGCGGACGCCCAAAGGCGAACGGGGATTGATGATCGCGTCGTTGCAGTATAGTGCTCAGAAAAGCCGCAAATTTGCCGATGCACTGGTGAAACGGGCGGTAATCCGAACCGACGCAGGCCAGTTCGACGAAGCCTGGAAAGACTTGATTGCCGTGCATCGGCTCGCACGTCTGACATCGCGCGGTGGATGTTATCTCGAGCTACTGGTTGGCACTGCGATCGATGGGGTTGCAGCCAAAGCTGATCTCGTATTTCTGGAAACAACCAAGCCGAACGCAAAACAGCTCGCCCAATACTTGTTGGAACTTCAAGAACTCCCACCGATGTCGAGTGTCGCCGAAAAGATCGACAAAATGGAACGGTTTTGGTTTCTCGATGCGATGCAGTCAATTCGCCGGAACGGCGTGAAATCGCTCGAGCAATTCGCGAATGGTGACGAGAACATAACCACCGAAAAACCCGATGAGGTTACGGACAAAGGGTTGGCGTCGTTCGATTGGCCGATGATTTTCGGCATCGGCAACCAGAAATTAGACAACCTCGATAAGGCACTTCGATTGCCGACTTACGACGAGCGACGAAAGGCGGCATTGCTCGTCGAAGCGAACGTGCAGAAGCTTCGCGACAAGGTGAGTGACGGATTCGGCTTCGCGAATACGCAGGAGATAAGCGAGCGAATCGGCATCATTGGCATCGGGGTATTAATGCCAGCCGCAAGCAAAATCAATCGAGCGGCGGGTCAATCCGAACAAACCCACCAGAACCTGCAACTGGCGTTCGCGCTGGCGGCATATCGTGCGGACAACGGCAAGTATCCGGCGACGCTCGATTTGCTCGCGCCGAAGTACCTTGCGAAGATCCCTGGCGATCTCTTCAACGACAAATCGCTGATCTACAAGCCGAACGCGACGGGCTACGTGCTTTATAGCGTCGGCGAAAATGGCAAAGATGACAACGGGGCAAATGACGATGTTACAGTGCGGATGCCGAACCCGTAATCGCAATGCTCAGACGCGCTCTTCGGCGAGGTCGCGCATGGCGGTTTGGATGTCGCCCAACTGCGGTACGCTGTTCGTTTCGTAGACTTGGTTCAGCCCGATGCCCGGTATGTGCTTGCCCATGAGTAGCCGCGGTTTCGCGAGCAGGTCGTAGAAGTGGTCGTCGATGGCGCGACGTAATAAATGTTCGCCGAAGTTCGTGACTTCGGTATCTTCGTTGACGATTAACAGGCGACCGGTTTTGGTTAGGCTGCGGGAAATCATCGGCCAGTCGTACGGGAAGATGCTGCGTAAGTCGATGACATCGAAGCCGAAGCCGCGTTGCGATTTCAGTTCGTCGGCGGCTTGCACGCAGAGCGGTAACGTGCGGCCGTAACTGACGACGGTGGCCGTCGGTCCTTCGCGAACGAGCGTGCCTTGGCCGATCGAAACGAAGTGCTCTTTGAGTTCGGGCCACTGCGGTTGCCACGTCGAACGATCCCCCACGGGCGCGTCGATCATTCGCGAAAGCTCCTCGGCATCGGCCGGTTCGCCGGGCAACAGCACCTCGCCTTTCACGCGCAAAAGTGCCTTCGGCAACAGCACCATAACGGGATTCGGGTCGACGATGGCCGAGAGCATCAGGCCGTACGCATCGAGCGCGTTCGACGGCATGACGATCTTCCACCCGGCGAGCCGCGAGGCCCAACTTTCAAAACTGTGCGAGTGATATAGGCTGCCGCGAATCCCCGAGCCGGACGGCGTCATCAGCACGATCGGCATCTCGAAATTGCCCGCCGACGCCCAGCGTTGGTTGCCCGCAATCTTCAAAAGGTCGAACGTGTTAAAGGCGTAATCGCAGAACTGAATTTCGCAAACGGGTCGCCCCCCCGCATACGCGATCCCCATCGCGGTGCCGACGATGCCGCGCTCGTCGAGCGGCGAATTCCACGCGGTGCGGAGGCCCTGCGTGGCGGTGAACACGCCGCCGAGTGGCGGGCCGACATCCTCGCCGAAAATATCGGTGACACCGAGGTGCGTCTCCCCGTAATGCAGCGCCATACGAACGGCTTGAACGAGCGTCGCCATACAAACAATCGCCCCATATGAACGTGCGAGGCTTCAAAACGCCCAGATATACAAGACTTTCATGCATCCATGTCGCATAGGATGGCCAGTTTCGCATCGACGAGCAAAATCGACATTGTGAATCCTCGTAAGTGATCGAACGGAATTCTACGCGATGCAGAAACGAATCGCCAATCTTTCCCGATGGCAAACTTGTCTATGGTTTTATCGCTCCGTCGATTTCCTCCCATGCCGTCCGGTATAAAGTGCGTCGATGGTCATGGCAGTGCCTCTTGTCGTCAGCTTACACGAAGCGCGAAGTGCCATCTACTTCACCAATTCAGGCCGACCAATCTTCGATTGGCAAGCCGGGCACGCGGATGAAGTCGCGGCGGTTGCGGGTGACCACCGTCGCGCCGAGTTCGAGCGCGATCGCAGCGATCCGCAGGTCGTAGCGTCCGACGTTGAGTTTGGCCTTCAGGAGTTGCTCGAATCGCACCATTGCGGGAGCGGTGTACGTAACGAGCGAGAAGCGGCACCACGAGTGTATGAGACTGCTCAACAACCGAGCCGCACGTTCGTGCTCCGGGTGGTTTTTCGCGGTCCGGGCCGTCGCCGACCAACCGCTGAGTTGTTCTTCCACGGTGACGGTACAAATGCAAATCGTGTCCTGAGCACGAACGGAAATTGCGGCCCGAACTTGCGGATGCTCATGCTGAAAATGAGTGAGAATGTCGGTGTCGATCAGGTAAACTGGCATCGCTCAACTCCCACCTGCTTCGCTCGCGTCTTCTTCGGCTTCGCGTTGGCGGCGATGCTCTTTTACGGCGGCGACCCAGTCGTCGAAGAGGGGATTGTCGGCCATCGATTCCACAGGAATCGGCGATCGCGGCGGCGTGGGCAGTTTCACGATGGTCGCACCATTGCTCAGCCGCGCGGCGATTTTCGCTTGCAACGCATCGACGGCGTCGTCGGACGACACACCATTCGCCGACAAATGCAACGGCCCGCCCGTATCGGCACGAAAGCCCGACGATGTCGGTTCGACGAGAATCGAGATACTCATAGCAGTTCCTCCTGTCGCCATCCTACGCCAAGCGATGCGTTGTTGGTGTTCGCTCTTTGCGATTCCGCGTGTTGCAAATCCTGCGCGGAAATTCAAAACGCCCAGATGTACAAGACTTTGACGTGTTTCGCAGTCGGATCGCACTCGAAAATGACGGCAAACGGTGGCTCGAATTCGATTCGTTCGCGCCGTTCGCGCGACTCCCCCACTTCGTGCGCATTCCATCGAAGGCGAACGTCAATCGCGTTCGCCGCCTTCGCAAGTAACGGCCGCAACTCTACGTTCAGCCACAACGACGCGAGTTGATTCTCGGACACTTTAGACCAAACGACAGTGTAGTTCACTTGCGTTTCTCCAAGTCTCGAAGGATGTCCGCCAATGGCCGGAACTTATCTTCCGCCGAGATTCGACGGAGTTCTTCATTGGAAATGGGCGGTTCGAAGCGGAGGGTCTTCGGCTTGGCGGGGCTGAAGTAGCCGAGCAACCGGCCATCGCGTGTGCAGACTTGCATCGAACCATCGGCCTGATCGAGTTTCGTGGCCAGTTCCGCATCGACGAGCAAAATCGACATTGTGAATCCTCGTGAGTGATCGAGCTGAATTCTACGCGATGCAGAAACGAATCGCCAATCTTTCCCGATGGCAAACTTGTCTATGGCTTTATCGCTCCGTCGATTTCCTCCCATGCCGTCCGATGGTAAGTGCGTCGATAGTCATGGCAGTTCCTCTTGTCGTCATCTTACGCGAAGCGCGAGCCGCCCGCTACTTCGCCGCCTTCGGCAAGAACTCGCGGTTGACTGGGGATTTTGAAGGTGGCCCTCTCGCTCCGCGAGAGTGGGGACACTCTTGTTAGCCCGACGCGCTAGCGAGGGTCTTCAATCCCTCGCTAGCGCGTCGGGCTAACAAGACCGCGACAACCCGCCGCCATCCGACGCGAAGCGCGAACCGCCCGCTACTTCGCCGCCTTCGGCAAGAACTCGTACTCTGCGAAGTCCTATAGGTGCTCGATATCCTCGGCATGGATGATCTGCATCTCCTTGCATCGCCCCGGAACGGGCACGCCGACCGGCAGTTCGGCGATAATCTGAGGAATCCGCGATTGGACTTCCTCAACGGCATGGCAGTTCGTCCAGGTGGAAGCATACACTCAATCCGGCTTTCATATAGCCCCCGGCATGCGATGCGAATCCACAAGAGCCGAGTGGCGTGAGCGGGACGTCGCGAGCACGCCGCACCGCGCCGAGCTGACGCACCAACGCTCGCCGTCCGATTTTTGATCTTCACATGGTTCTCGGCTGGCCGGGGTGTGGCTTCGAGTCTTCGAGGATCCGCGAGGGCGTTCCTCTGAATCGAGCTATCGGGATCGCACCGGAGGAGGTTCCGCATCCGGCTTCCCTAACCGACGGAAATGCCAGCCTAGTAGCGCCATCGTCGGCACCCAGAACGCAGCGGTCACCCAATGGACGTGTTCGAGGAACTGCGTCAGGACAAGTGCCAAGGCCCACGAAATGAGACCAGGAATGTAGAACAACCCGGCGTGAGCGCTCCCCAGAATGCAGAAGCAGAGGCCGTTCACAGCGAACAGAAATGGATACAGCCGTACGTCCTCGTACATTGCGTGGCCCGCCATCAAGTGCTGGAGGAGGGCGCAAAGTGGATGGGTGGCGAGACCGAAGTACAACACCGCGAAGAATTGTCGTTCGAGCACATTCGACTTCCGGCTACAGACGTGTCCGTAGGCGAACAGCAGGAAAAACGCGCCTACCCCCAAGAAATGTGTCAGGAGGATCTGCTCGTACTGGGCCTGACGCTGGAAATGGGCCGCGAGAAAGTAAATGATATCGAGCGCGGCCATCAAGTAGCACGCGTTCGACCAGGGGGCAAAGTCATCGCCCATGCGACTGTGTGTGAATGCTCGCGTCAGGCGTTCCAGAGCGCCAATCGGACGAGCCTTGACCGGCTCGCCTCGCTCGAACCGCCTCAGATCCTCAGCTAACTCATTTGCACTCGCGTAACGGCGTTCGGGTTCTTTTTCGAGGCACTTCAGGCAGATCGTTTCGAGGTCTTGCGGGATCGCTTTCGAGATTGTTCGCAGTGTCGGTGGGTTGTCATTCTGGATGGTGGCGAGTAACTGCACGTCGGTTTCGGCGGTGAACGGCCGCTTGCCGGTGAGCGATTCGTAGAGCATGACGCCGAGCGACCAGACGTCGGCAGGCGGGCCGACGAACTTCATGGCGCGGGCCTGTTCGGGGGCCATGTACGCGGGTGTGCCGGCCGCATCTTGCGTCATCGTCAGGTTGGATGTGCTCCGCTTCGCGAGGCCAAAGTCGGTGACTTTTGGCGAACCCAAATGATCGAGCAACACGTTGCCCGGCTTCAGGTCGCGGTGGACGATGCCGAGGTTGTGTGCCGCCCCAACACCCGTGGCAATCTTCGCAATTTGTTCGGCAGCGACACGCGGCGCAAAGCCCGTTTTGAGCAAGTCGCCGAAGGTGCCACCCGTGAGATATTCCATCGCGATGTACGGGCCGATGCTGCTCTCGCCGAAGTCGTACACCTCGACGACATGCGGATGTTTCACTGCCGCAATGACCTGGCCCTCGGCGAGAAAGCGCGCCTTGTTCAGCGGATCGTCTCCACGCATGAGTTTCAGCGCGATGATGCGATCGAGCTTCAAGTGCTTGGCTTCGTAAACGACACCCATGCCGCCACGCCCGAGTTCGCTGAGGATCTCGTAGCCCGCGATGGCGGGGAAACCTTGTGCGGTGGCGGCACTCACAGTCGGCCCGCCGACTTGCACTTGCGTCGGGTCGATCGGCGTGGGCGTGTTCATCGAGGCACTCCGGCAGACGGTTACGATTGGGTATATGGATACGGAAATTCAGGCGACACGCGACACCCACACGAATTCGCGAAGTCAAAAAATCGGAGGCGATCCGACGTAAGTCGACTTTTGCGACGTGCGCGACCGTACGCAGAAATGTCTCAGCCGGTCGATTTTGTGTCGTGGTCGGTCGATTTTATGTCGTGGTCGGTCGATTTTGTGTCGCATCCGGTCGATTTTTGGTCGGTACTTGCGGCGAGTGTCAGACGAAGTGGATTCGGCGTAACCCGCAAAATTAGTTCGAGTTACGGCAAAAACCATCGAAACCGATCAGCGATTTGCGATCAAAAAGTGGCTTTTGAGACACAAAAACACCCGAAAAACCAGTTTTTGAGCGAATTCAATTGTGACTTACGTCGATTTTGCACGCCACTTGGGCCGCGAGTTTGGCGTTATTCAGGTACAGCGCCCGGTTGGCGGCGAGCGAGCGGCCATCGGTGAGTTCGGCCAGCCGGGCCAGGAGGTACGGCGTGAGGCGAGCACCGCTGATACCTTCGGCCGCCGCGTCGAGTTCCGCTTCGCCGAGCGCCTTGTCGAACTGCTCCGCAGGCACCGCAAGCTCGCTCGAGCACGGCTGCGACAGCACCGCACCACCGCCGCCCATCTGCACGTGGGCACGGAATATCGCGGCCGCTTCGCTCGGCGTTTCCACACGCACCGACACGCGCCCTTGGCTGCGTTGCACGTAGAACGCGGGGAACGAGTCCGAGCGATAGCCGATGACGGGCACGCCAAAGGTTTCGAGCAATTCCAGCGTTCGCGGCAGGTCCAAAATGCTCTTCGCACCGGCACAAACGACCAGCACCGGCGTACGGGCGAGTTCGGTCAAGTCCGCGGAGATATCGAAGATCGGTTCGCGATGCGCCCCGCCAATTCCGCCCGTTGCAAACACGGAGATTCCCGCCATGTGCGCGAGCGCCATCGTGGCGGAAACCGTGGTTGCGGCGAGCTTTTTCAAGCCAACGACCGCGCCGAGATCGCGGCGACTGGCCTTCAGAACCCCGTCGGACTTCGCCAATTCCTCGATTTGGGCAGTCGTTAGGCCGATCGTTGGCTTGCCGTGCCAGATCGCAATCGTAGCCGGCACGGCTCCCTCATAGCGAATCGCGTTTTCGGCTTGTTTTGCCGTCTCGAAGTTCGTCGGCCACGGCAAGCCGTGTGCGATAATCGTCGATTCCAGCGCGACAATGGGGCGACGTTCGCGCAGGGCGATTGTCACTTCTTCGGACAGTATCAACCAGTCGGGGATCATTTGGTGCCTCATGCATCGACATTGAAAGCCGTTTCGGACATAATGCCAATCATGAGCGTTATCGACGAGACGATTCCTGAAGAATCTTTGCCGGTGGTTTCCCCCGCAATCGTACTGGGGTGGATTGCCGCATCCGCTGCGGTCGCGTGGTACCCGCTATTGCACGCGCGGGAAACGGGCATTTTGCGCGATGCGATGGACGAGCCATTGTTCGCGCTGCGTACCGCCGAGTTGATCCGCGTGGCCGATTGGCAGCAGGGCGTCGGCCAAGGTTACGTGGCCACGACGGAGGGGCACGAACTCGTCGGCCATCCGGACAAACTCGCCGTACTACTCAGCGCCAGCGTGAAGAGTACCGTACCGCTGGTAGCGCCGATACCGACGACATTCGAGCGCGGCGAACGGATCCGCGAAGCGGTACTCAGCCCGTCGCCACCGATCGTCGCGCCGGCGATCATCTTGGCGAATGTCGGTTGGTTTTTCATCGGCTTACTCGTCGCGAAACAAACGGGTGTTTCGTTGCGGAATCACCTATCGTTCGGGGACATTTCCGTAACGGCACGGCTCGGCGGACTCACGGGCACCGACCTGTTGCGCGACGAATGGTGGCGGCTGATCGTCTCGTGCTTCGTGCATCAAGGCGCATTCCACTTGCTGTTGAACATGTACGTACTCGGCGCGCTCGGCCCGCTGATCGAATCGAAATGGGGGCGTTCGCGCTTCCTGCTGTTGTACGTAGCGTCTGGCGTCGGCGGGGCGTGTCTGGCGATGGTATTCCGCCCCGAGGCGATGGTGTCGGGCGCGTCGGGTGCCGTTTGGGGTTTGCTCACGTCGGCGATGGTCTGGCTGGTGTTGTACCGCGAACATTTACCGGAAGGTATGGTGTCCGATGGGCTGCGCCGCCTGGGGATCATGCTCGGGTTGAACGCGGTCATCAGTTTCGTGCCCGGCATCAGTTGGGAGGCGCACTTCGGTGGCGGCATCGTCGGCGGGCTGGTCGCGTGCATCTTCGGGTTACTGCGACCAACCGGTGGCGGGCGACGGACGATCGCCGCACTCGTTTCGATGTCGTTGCTAGCGGTGTGCGTCGTGGCGCTCGGGTTTTTCGCCTACAAGAGCGAAAAGTGGCGACCGCTGCGCGAATACGAATATCGCAAGCAACGCTACGCCTATCTGAAGCAAGTCGAGCCGATCCTCGGGACGATCGACATTTTGAAAGTGAGCCGTACCTCTAACGACGCGCGACTGGCGCTCGCCGTGCAAACGCCGGATCGGTGGAAGGGTATTGCGGAGCGCGTCCGGCAGTTGAACGCCGATGCCAAAGCCGCGGCTATCGCAATACGGAATTTGTCTCGGCCACGGTTTTTCGCCTCCGACGTGCGTGCCTCAATGGCCGCCTACGCCGACGCCGTCGCCGACTGGTCCGAGGCGTTGTCGGCGATGCTCGACGACCCGAGCCGGGACATGAAACTCGTCGACGAAAAGCGCAAAATCATCGACAAAGCCTACGAAGACGTGTCGATTAAGTAAAAGAGATTGGGAACTCGGTATTTTTGACCAAATCGAATCAAAACGTGCTACGTTTCTCGCAAACCCGAACCGACGACGACTAACCCGGATATTTCATCGCTTTTGCGAAAGTGGAGTAGCGCGGCGGCCTAAGATGTGGTATTGATTGGAGTTACAACAATCCGTCAATACTCGACC
>JAYVXI010000227.1:0-12598 GCA_043785305.1 Limnoglobus sp.
CGAATGCCGACATCGAACTGGGCGGGCGGCTTTCGCCCGAGATGATCCGCTGGCAGCGTGAGCGCCCGGAAGCGATACGTTCTTCGTTTCACCGACCGGCATGGCATAGGTCTTCGCCGGCTTCTCCACGGATTTGCCCAGAAGCGATTCCAGGTCCGGTCTCTTGAGTTTCAGCAGTTGGTTTCCCAACTCCAGAAGTTCCTTGCGGGACACCTTGACCGAATCGACGTTGGCCGTTGCATTGACGATTCGCACGTCATCGAACTCGTCGAGGTACAAGTCGATACCGGCGGAAGCGTCAGTGACGAGAACGCCGACAGCGATGAAAGCAAGGATAGAGTAGCGGAACACGTTTTATCTCCCTTCGGGAAGTTGGAACAGATCGTACTACAGAATGGACGAACTTGGCGGCGAAACCGTTCACGTACCGCATTGGGATTCCCTGGCGATTCAGTACAGGTGAGGAGCCGAACTTGTAATTCGATTGCGCGTGAGCAATCTATCACGGTTGCATTCCTCGGCGGTTACGCGCTGCCGAAGTTCTTGTTTGGTATGACGTTGCGGTCATTCCCCGGTTCGTTTCTTGCGAGATCTATCCCACTAACGGGACTTGCGCACGCATCAAGAATCCAGCGGGCTTTTCACGCCGCGTCCGCCCTTGTTCCGCACGTGAGTGTAAATCATCGTCGTACTCACGCTTTCGTGGCCGAGCAATTCTTGCACGGTACGGATGTCGTAGCCCGCTCCCAGTAAATGCGTCGCGAAGCTGTGGCTCGTCGCGCGTTGGCCGATGCCAGAGGCTCGGACTGCGGCTGTGAATTCGCGGCTGACCGAACCCTCGTGAGCATGGTACCAGCGCTTCGCGCCCGAATGTGTGCATCTGGAAGGTAAACGGAGCCGAAACCGGATGCAAGATCTTTTCGTGTAATCGGCGAATTTTCCCCAGATGCTCGATGATCTCTGGATTTAGGAGTGCGGGTAACATGGTCATGCGATCTTTGCGGCGAGGATTTTGAGGATGGAACTCCCCACGGACGTCGTGGGCGTTCCGCCCATTTTGAGACGGTGACCCATACGATTGCCAGAAGTCAAAAAATCGGAGGCGATCCGACGTAAGTCGGAATTCTGTGGTGTCGTGAAAGTGTCTCCAAGTGTCGTGAGAATGTCGCACTCGGTCGATTTTGTGTCGTGGTCGGTCGATTTTGTGTCGCACTCGGTCGATTTTCGGTCGGTACTTGCGCCGAGTCTCGTATCGATGGCCGTCGACATAAGCCCTGAGATGAGTCCGAGATGCGGCAAAATCGCCCGTTCGTCGGCCCGCATTTTCGATCCCAAAATGGCGTTTTGGGACGCGAAAATGACAAAAACAGACCAAAAATCGCTCCGCAATTGTGACTTACGTCGATTCTGTCACCGCTTTTTCGTCGCTTTCGAGGGACTTCGCGCCGAGTAGCCAGAGGATGCCGCCGACGACGATGAACGCCGTCATGATCGCGAACGCGGTTTGCAGGTCCGCGAGGTCGGCGACGGCACCGATCAGCGTCGGCGAAATCGCATCGCCGAGCAGGTGAATGACGAGGATGTTAATCGCGAATGCCGTGGCGCGTTCATCCGATTTCGTGACGTTCGCCAGAATTGTGAACGCTGGCCCCGTGTGCAGGAACAGCCCGAACACGCAGAGGAAGATGCACAACCACCCCCACGGCAACGGCGCGTAGAGCAGGCCGAGGTAACTCGGGATCGCGAAGAACGCCCCGGCGGCGATGACGAGGAAGTACGCCCCCCGCACGCGCGGACGGAGCCATTCGCCCAACACCGCCCCAACGGCGGTGGCGGTGATGCCGCCGAGGACGATCATCGCACCGAGGATAATCGTCAGGTCTTCGGCCTTCGGGGAATCGGCCGTGGTGGCCAGCGTGTAAATCGCTTTCGCATGTTCGATCGATTCTGCTTCGCTGAGGCGGGTGGCGATTTCCGTGCGCAGTTCGGTGTAAGTCCGCGTGTTGCCGTCGGCGAGCGGCCGGAGTTTCTCCGCGACTGTCATCGGTACGTCACCGCCGTGCGGTTTCACTTCGGAGAGCTTTGCGATCACCTCAGCCGTCATCGCGAATTTTGCTTCGCGCTGGAACAAGTACACCGGTGCCCACGCCGCCACGCCGCCGATGACGAAGGTGATCGCGGTCATGCCCGCACAGCAAAACACGAACGAGCGATTCATCTTCAACCCTGCGAGTACGGCTTTGTAGCTAGGGCCATTCGTGCCACCGGTTCGCGGCGGGCGCGGCGATTCCTTCTGAAAAAAGCAGAACAAACCGAGAAACAGCCCGGAGAAGGTGAACAGGAACGCGGGCCGCCAGTCGTCGAATGCGCCAGAGATTTTCGCCCCGATTAAGAAGCCGAGCGCACTGCCGACGGGGATCGCCATGTTGAAGAGCGCCATCACTTTGCCGCGTTTGCTATCGGGGTACATGTCGGCGAGCATCGCGGCCGCCACCGGCCCGTACGCACCTTCGCCGACACCGACGAGACAGCGCGTGAACAACAGCATCGCGTAGCCCTGGGCCAGCCCCGATGCGCCGCTGGCAATGCTCCAAAGCGTGACGCCGACGCCGAGGATGATCCAGCGGCGGGCGCGGCGGCCATCGAGCCAGCCGAAGATCGGCGAGCAGACCATGTACGCCGCCATGAAGGCGCTAGTGAGCAGGCCGACTTTGAGTTGCGCGTTCGGGTCGCCAGGGGCGAACAGCGTGCCATCGAGTTGCATTCGCGGCAACACGGCGGACAATACCTGCCGGTCGATATAGTTGAAGAGATTGATCGCGATGAGCAGAACGAGGTAGCGGTTCGCGTGTGGTACCGCAACACCACCCGGCGGCCAACCGCGTGCCGTCGAACTCGCAGGGTGTGCCGCCATCGCCGCCTCCCATCGCCTGTGGCTTTCCGTTAAGATGAACGCTACGGTACGATAATTACGAATGAATGTCGATAACGGAACCCATACTCCAACAGGTTCGCGAAATGTCACCCGATGAGCTCCAACAGCGGTTCACCGACGAGATCGAGAAGCGTGCCGTCGACGATAAATACATCGACGGCAACGAAGAACGCGAACTGCTACAGATCGCGCTCCAGCACGGTTTCCCCACCGATTGGGCACGCAATTTCTTAGTCGAAGTCTGTCGCAAACGCGGTTACGCCATCGAGGCCGCCATCGTGCAACTCGTGCGGGAACGCCTGCGTTCGGCAACATTATCCGATGGCCGCATCGACTGGCGCGGATTCAAAAGTGTGGTTGCGGAAGCGAAACTCGCAGTCGCTGGGACGAGCAAAACCGAGAGCGAAGTCCGCAAGCTCGTGGTGACGACGATGGAAGACACCGGCCTCAACCGCGTGAAAACCGGCTGGCTCGGCAACTGGTACCGCAAACTCAAACGCGACGTGGGCGCGTGAGTTACTTCCCTTTCGGTGTCGCTTCGTGATTGACGTGCGATCGATGTTTGCTGAGTACGATTTCTGCTTCGATCCGATGGCGACGAGCCGATAGAAGTTCCGATATTCTAATTGCCCCTGCCTGGACTCGCTCCGATAGTATCTTTTCCAGGTTTTTCTCCGACGCGACCGACCAGACGAGCCATTTTTCAAAGTCATCCTTAGCGTGAACATCGCGTGACGCACTGACGATCGCGTGAATGACCTCATTGCGGGAAGCGAGTGTCGTTAAGTCGAATACACCTTTTTCGATCATTATCGCAATACTCTCGTACTGTTCGAGCGCCGTGTTGAATCTCGCCTTTTGCAGTTTCACGAGCGGTTTGTCCGTTTCTGCGATGGCGATCTGCGACTTACCCTTCGGCAGTGGCAGTTTGTTCGCGTCGGCGGCTTTGATCTCCGGAAACGCGGTCACGTCGTTTTCGTCGGCGGCAATGGCCGAACCGCCAAACGCGGCCAGCGCGAGTGCCAGAACGATACCTTTTGCGAGACGCATGGTAGAAACTCCGAAGTGAGAGGACGCCGAATCATTCGGCTTGATGAGTATACTCGCAATCGTTATGCAAACGCAAGCAATCGCGAGAAACATAGAATTCGCACATGATCTACTTGGACCACAACGCGACGACGCCACTTTTGCCCGAGGCGATGGAGGCGATGCGGCCGTTGATGACGGAGGCGTTCGGCAATCCGTCGTCGTCGCACGCGGCGGGGCGGCGTGCGCGGCAATCGCTCGAAGATGCCCGCGAGACGGTGGCGAATTGTTTGGGCGCGTTACCCGAAGAAGTGATCTTCACCAGCGGGGCAACCGAGGCGAACAACCTCGCGATCTTCGGACTGTGCGGCGAACCGCCGGGGGCGCTGTACTCGACCGTCATGGAGCATCTCTGCGTCGTCGAACCGCTGAAACAGCTTGCAAACAAAGGATATTCCGTCACGTGGTTGCCTGTGGATGCCCGTGGGATTGTGGCACCGTTCCCCGTTCCGCGCACGGCACGCTTGGTTTGTTTGCAACTGGCGAACCACGAGACGGGGGCGATCCAACCGGTGGCGGCGTTCGCGAATTGCGGCGTGCCCGTTCACTGCGATGCGGCACAGGCCGTGGGGAAAATACCGGTTTCGTTTCGCACGCTCGGTGTCACCGCGATGTCGCTCTCGGCACATAAATTTCGTGGTCCGAAAGGCATCGGCGCACTGATCCTGAAAAAGGGCACGAAGCTGCAACCGCGTGCGTTCGGCGGCCATCAGCAGCGTGGCCACCGCCCCGGTACTGAGCCGGTTCCGCTCGCCGTCGGCATGGCCGTCGCATTGCAACACGCCGTCCACACGATGGCGGACACCGCATCGGCACTCACGCTACTACGCTTACGATTCCTGACGAAACTGAAAGACGCCGCGGTGTCGTTCGTCGTCAACGGGCCGTTGCCGGGCGATGCCGATTCACTGCCGACGACGCTGAACGTGTCGTTCCCCGGCTGCCGTGCGGACATACTGTTAATGGCACTCGACCTCGTCGGCGTCGCCTGTTCGACCGGCTCCGCCTGTTCGAGTGGCAGCCTGTTACCATCGCCCGTACTCACCGCAATGGGCGTACCGGACGACGTGCTGCAATCGGCGATGCGCTTCAGCTTCGGCGAAACGACGACCGCCGCGGACATCGACACAGCCACCGATCGAATCGCCGAGTGTTCCGGAACGCTTGGACAGGATGAACAGGATTTTCAGGATTCGATTTAAAACGATTTTCTCCGCGTTCTTTGCGATCTCTGCGGTTAAACTCTTCCTTCTGTGCTCCCCTCACTGAGGTACCGCGATGCGAATCTCCCGTTTCTGGACTGCGTTCGGAGTGTTGCTGATGGCGACTGTCACCGGCCTGTCAGTTGAGTTTCCGGCTGCGACGACGTTGCCGGTGCGGGCGGAGTTTCCGGACCCGCTGACGGCGTTCGACGGCAAGAAAATTGCCACTGCCGAGGAATGGAAAACGACGCGACGACCGGAGTTGAAGGCGTTGTTCCAGAAGTACATGTACGGGCGATTGCCCCTGGCACCGAAGGGAATGCGCGTGGTGGTGCTGCACCAAGACGATCGTGCATTTGGCGGAAAGGGTACGCTGCGCGAGGTCGAATTGCAGTTCGATTACAACGGGGAAATCAACCCGACGCCGATTCGCTTGATGATCGCGTTCCCGAACGAGCGTAAGGGGCCGGTGCCGACGTTCGTCGGCCCGAATTTTGGCGGTAACCATCTGTATGTGAGCGACCCGAAGATTCGCATACCCGATGCATGGATGTACGCGAACTATCCGGGTGTGAAGGCGAACAAAGCGAGCGAAGCGGGGCGCGGGAAGGAACCGGGCGTGTGGCCGTTGGAACTCGCGATCTCGCGCGGGTACGCCGTCGCCACGTTCTATGCGGGCGACATTCAACCGGATCGGCCGAATGTTTCCGAAGGCTTTCGCGGCACGTTACCGAAGACAGAAGCGACGGGCGACGAGACGGCAACGATCATGAGTTGGGCGTGGGGCGTGCATCGCTGCGTCGATTATTTAACGACCGTGCCGGAGATCGACGGCAAGCGCATCGCGGCGGTGGGGCATTCGCGTTTGGGGAAAACCGTGCTGCTGGCGGCGGCATTGGACGACCGCATCTCGCTCGCGATTCCGCACCAGGCCGGTTGCGGTGGCACCGGACCGAGTCGCCACGCCGACCCGAAAGCGGAGACGGTCAAACGCATCAATACCTCGTTCCCACACTGGTTTTGTGGCAACTTCAAAGCCTTCAACGAGGCGCTCGATAAACTGCCGTTCGACCAGCATTGTCTCGCGGCCATCTGCGCCCCGCGACCGGTGTTGTTCACGAATGCCACCGAAGACGAATGGGCGAATCCGAGCGGGCAGTTCGACATGCTGAAACGTGCGACGCCGGTTTACAAGTTACTCGGTGTCGATGGGCTGTCAGTAACGGAAATGCCGCCACCCGGCACGCTCGTCAAGAGTCGCCTCGGGTACTTCATCCGCACCGGAAAGCACGCAATGACGACCCCGGATTGGCAAGTGTTTCTGGAATTCGCGGACGAATGGTTGAAGTAACGCAAATCGGTTTGGGTCACGGTTTCGCTTCGGTCGCCCAATTGATGCCGTGTTTCAGGAGCGTCTCGAAGGCCGGTTGGGCGAAGTCGTCCGCACTACCCAGGCAAGTATAGAAAATGCGGCCGCGGTTTGCTGCCTTCTCGCGAACCCAGGCGAGCGGCTCTGCGGGGTTGTCGCCGCACCGGCCCGTTAGCAGAACGACGGCATCGTTCGCGAGCGGATTCGACTTGTACAACCACGATGGATACTCGACCGCCTCAGCAGGCCAGCCTTGCAGTATCGGGTGCGCCTTCGCGGTCGGACTGGCGATTTCGACCTTGGTTTTCAGCATGTTCGGGTAGTGCCCTTTGTATTCGCAGCCGAGAATCTCCTTGTCGAACGCTTCCCACTTCGTCACGCCGTCGGGTAGTTTTCCCCCCTTGCGTGGGGCGAAGGCGTGGCTACTCGTGCGGATCGCGATCACCGGTTTGCCTGCCAGCACGAACCGTTTCACTGCCTCGAGTTCCGCCGTCAACAGTGGCTTGCGGCGCACGCTTAATAGCATCGCGTCGGCGGTGTTCAGCAGGTCGATTCCGGGCAAGTGGTGCTTCACTTTGGCATCGGCGAACACGAACGACACGCGGTACGATTGCCCGAGTTGTTTGCGTGCGAAGGCGGGTAGCGTTCGCTCGGTTTTGTACTCGTCTTCGGCGGCAAGAATCACCAGATGCGGTCGCGTGTCGGCCTTGAAACGAAACTCGTTGCCGCCGAGAAAATCCGCGCTCGTCACCGTCGGGCACCAGTGTCTCTCGATGTGCTCGACGACCAAATCGGTACCGGTGAAGTGGCTGACGAACGGCGCTTTCGCGGGATTGTACATCGTGTCGGTCATGTCGCGAACGAGCACGACATTCAGCCCTTGCTGCGTGAGTTGGCGAATCGCGAATGGCCGACCGAGCACGCAAATGTTCGTGTGAACGCCCATGATCGCGACGTTTTCGATGCCGCGCTGCTTCATGAGGTAATACGTCTCCGCCGAATCGGTGATCGCGTCGCCATCGACGATCTTGAGCGCGTCGTGTTGGTGGCTCCAGGCGCGGTAGTTCTTGACCGTCTCTTCGCAACCGCCGTCGGAATCGTCGATCGGCAGCGCCGCTTCCTTCTTCGGGTCGAGTTTGCACCAGCGTTCGAGTGGCACTTTCGGTTCGACTTTCGGCGCACTCATCGCGAGTTTGCGGCCGGGGTGATCTTTGTAAAACTCCATCGTGTCGCTGGGGCAGTGGATGATGAGAGCGCCCTTCTTGCGGGCCGCGACGATCAATTCGTTCATACGCGGGGCCAACTCGCCGACCCGTGCCGTGGAACTCGGGCACCAATGTTTGTCCCACATATCGCAAACGACGATCGCCGTCTTTTTGGCGTCCCAGTTCGTCGGCTTCACCTGAATGTGATACCGCCCCGACGCCGGTTCCGTCTCCGTGCGACTACGCGAATGGAGCGCGAACGACTCCGGGGTCTCGGCAACCAACGGCCCCGCAAACACCGCAGCCAACAGTAACGCAACGACACGCATCATAGCAATTCCCCGTTCGAGGTTGTTCCCGCCCATCATGACGCGCAAGCGGTGCCAATGCAAACGAATCCCAATCCCGCGAAATCGGCGTTTCGTTTCGCCGTGCAAATGCCTAAAATGGCTGCGCGATTCCAGATCGCTCTCGCGTCGAACGCCGACTTCGCGTATGAAGCGGCGGTTGCGAATACCGTGGCAGTTGCGGTTTGTCAGCTTACTGGAGATTCTCGACATGGACTTGTCTACGCTTCGCTATGCCCCGTCGCACGAATGGTCGGCTATCGATGGCGACATCGTCACGGTGGGCATCACGCAGTTTGCCGTCGAGCAACTGACCGATGTGACGTATCTCGAACTTCTCAAAGTCGGCAAAACCATCAAGCCCGGCGACGAATTTGGCGTCGTCGAGTCGGTGAAATCGACATCGCCGCTGATTGCGCCAGTTTCGGGCGAAGTCGTCGAAGTGAACACCGCTGCCGTCGCCGATACCGCGATCCTCAACGCCGATCCGTTCGGCAAAGGCTGGCTGCTGAAGGTGCGCCTCAGCCCCGGTGCGAACCTCGATCACCTGCTTTCAAAGGCCCAATACGACAAACAGATAAGCGAAGGTCATTGATTGGCATGGTTCCGGCGTGGTTCCCGTCGATCGAAATCGGACGTAAGTCGTTGGTGGGTCAGGGTGGTTCCGCAATTCGGGAGTGAGTTCGGGGATGGGTGGGTGGAAAGTGCCGAAACCACTTTTGCCGCGGTTTGAACCATACCCATGGATTCGTTAACTTCAACGGAGTGGACTGTCGTGCCTTATTTGCCGAATACGCCGCAAGATATTGCCGCGATGCTGGAGCGGATCGGCGTCGATTCCATCGAGGAATTGTTCTCGCCGATCCCGTCGGAATTGCGGCTGAAACGCCCGCTGCACATCCCCGCCGCGATGGCCGAGATGGAACTGACGCAGCACGTGCAACAGTTGGCCGCGAAGAACGAATCCGCATCGTCGGCGGTCTGCTTCCTCGGTGGAGGGGCGTACGATCACTTCATCCCGGCGGTCGTCGATGCCATCGCGTCGCGGTCGGAATTTTACACCGCATACACGCCGTACCAACCCGAAGCGAGCCAGGGTACGTTGCAGGCGATCTTCGAATACCAGACGTTGATGTGCCAGCTTTCGGGGATGGATGTCTCGAATGCGTCGCTGTACGAGGGCGGCTCGGCAGTGGCCGAAGCGGTGCTGATGGCGCTGAGCATCACGGGCCGCACCGGCGATGTGCTGATTGCCGAAAGCGTACACCCCGAGTATCGGCAAACGCTGGCGACCTTCGCCGCGAACGCGAAGTATCGCGTCGTGACAATACCAACGCCCGATGGCTATCTGAATCCCGACGACGTGGCGAAGGCGGCGAATGACAGCACGGTGGCCGTCATCGCGCAGTCGCCGAATTTCTTCGGCCACCTCGAGGAAATGCAAGCGATCGGGGATGTGGCACGGAAGTGCGGCGCGGTATTCGTCGCGAGTTTCGACCCGATTTCGCTGGGTGTTTTGAAGCGCCCCGGCGACTATGGGGCCGACATCGCGATTGCCGAGGGGCAAGGGTTGGGCATCCCGCTCGGTTACGGCGGGCCGTACCTCGGTATCCTCGCGTGTCGACAAGAGTACCTGCGAAAGATGCCGGGGCGACTCGTCGGCGAGACCGTCGACCGCCACGGCAAACGCTGCTGGGTGCTCACACTTTCGACGCGCGAACAACACATTCGCCGCGACAAGGCAACGAGCAATATCTGCACGAATCAGGGGCTGCTGGCATTGCGTGCGACGGTGTTCCTCGCCGCACTCGGGCCACACGGCTTACGGGAAACTGCCGAGCAATGCGTGCGAAAAGCCCATTACGCACACGAGCAACTCCTGCAACTGCCCGGCGTGTCGGCACTGTTCGCACGGCCCTTCGCGAAAGAGTTCGCGATCCGGGTACAAGCCAACGTGCCGAACCTATTGGCCACGCTCCGCGAGCAAGGCATCCACGCCGGTTTGCCGCTCGGCACCTGGTACCCGCAACACAAGAACGCGATGACAATCGCCGTCACGGAAAAGCGCACCGTCGCCGAAATTGATCGGCTCGTCGAAGCGATCCGCGACGCGATGGTGGTTTAGACTTAATAACGTGCGTACTGTAGGTGTACGTCCTCCCTCGCTAGCGCGTCGGGCTAACGAGATCAGCGTACGATGTTAGCCCGACGCGCTAGCGAGGGATGTTTGACACTCTTCAATCTGGACAAAATCACCGCGACTGCAATGACTTCGTCACTATGCCGGAGTTCCTCCCCACACTGACGCCCGAACAACAACTGTGGGCCGATAATATCTTGAAAGGTAGCTCGTGAATAACCAACAATCGACGAACTTGCTGTTTGAAATTTCGCACGCGGGGCGGCGTACGCACCTTTTGCCGAAGTGCGATGCGCATACGGACACGGCGATGTCATCGCTGTTGCCGCAAGACTATCTCGCGGCTGCGCCACCGCCGTTACCGGAGCTGAGCGAAGTCGATCTCATTCGGCACTTCAACAATCTCTCGACGCGTAACATGTGCATCGACACGCACTTTTACCCTCTCGGTTCTTGCACCATGAAGTACAACCCGAAGCGGCACGAACGCCTCGCGGGTATCCCCGGTTTCGCCAATTTGCACCCGCTGCAACACGAAGACACGATTCAGGGAATGCTCGAATTGCTGTACGGGATGCAGGAATATCTCTCGGAAATCTCGGGCTTGCCGGCGGTATCGTTGCAACCGGCGGCGGGGGCACAGGGCGAACTGACCGCGTTGTTCGTGGCGGCGGCGTACTTCCGCGATCGCGGCGAAACCCAGCGCCGCAAGGTGCTCGCACCCGATTCCGCGCACGGCACCAACCCCGCCTCGGCCGCGCTCGCGGGCTTCGACACCGTCACCATCAAGAGCGGCGCGAACGGCCTCGTCGACCTCGACGACCTCAAATCGAAGGTCGGCCCGGACACCGCCGCGTTCATGATTACGCAACCGAATACGCTCGGGTTGTTCGAGAAACAGATCGCTACGATCACCGAGCTATTGCACTCGCACGGCGCGCTCGTGTACCTCGACGGCGCGAACATGAACGCGATCCTCGGGATCACGCGGCCCGGCGACTTCGGCGCGGATATGCAGCATTACAACGTCCACAAAACCTTCACCGGCCCACACGGTGGCGGCGGTCCCGGTAGTGGGCCGATTGCCGTCCGCGATTTCCTCGCTCCGTATCTGCCGTCGCCGATGGTGGTCAAGGACGGCAACCGTTACCGCCTCGACGACGACCGCCCACAAAGCATCGGTCGCGTTCGCAGTTTCTTCGGCAACGTCGGCATCTTGTTCCGCGGCTATTGCTACATCCGCACGCTCGGGCCAGACGGTCTAAAAGCCGTCAGCGAACAAGCCGTGCTGAACGCGAACTACCTGCGCGCCCGCATCGGCGAAGGCTACGAAATTCCGCACCCCGGCCCGTGTATGCACGAGTTCGTCGCATCCGCACGGACGCTGCTTCGCGAGAAGAAAGTGAAGGCTCTCGACCTCTGCAAACGGCTACTCGACTACGGCTATCACCCGCCAACGATGTACTTCCCGCTCGTCGTATCCGAAGCGCTGATGATGGAGCCAACCGAGACGGAAAGCAAAGAGACACTCGACGCCTTCGCCGATGCGATGCTCGCAATCCGGAACGAAGACCCCGAGGTATTGCGAACCGCCCCACACACGCACCTCATCAGTCGCGCCGATGAAGTGAAAGCCGCAAAAGACCCCGTGCTGAAATGGGTCGCAAAGGCGTAAGCGTTGGTTTGGCCGGGTAGCGAAGCGAGGGCGTCAACGTTCAAGGCTGTACAACTCGGCGACCAACTGGACCGCCGTGGGCAGGCCAGCCAGCGGTTCCCCCGGATGCCACCAACTGGACAAGTTCCACGACTGCCGCACAATGGTGAACGGCTCCCGCCGGAACAGACGCACCGTACACGGCAGGCCATCATCGATCAGGTTGGGATGCCTCGGGGCTGGCTCGCCGAACGACCGCTCGATCAGGCTGAGCCAATCCCCGGCCCGCTCTCCGCGCACTTTCTCTCGACCAGGCGGTGCGAGTGAGAACCAGAGGTGACCGACGGTGCTATCGACGACAGCCCGGCCCGGCCAAAGCTGTACCCGGAACCGGTATTGCCGACCCGCCGTCAATACCAACACCCGAATGTCAGCCAACCAGTCCGGCGGGTCGGCAGCGGCAAACTCCGGCGGCGGGCGGGTGTCCATCAGCCAGCTATACGCATCGCGGAACCACTCCATCATGAGAAGCCCTCCTCGGCTCGGGGCTTCGACGCTTAGCTTAGTGACTGTCCCATATGTAGGTTTATGCCGCGGTTCGGTATTGAAACTCGGCCGTTTCGTTTTTCGGTTCGAGTCGGTTGAGCATCAGGTGGA
>JAYVXI010000228.1:0-33524 GCA_043785305.1 Limnoglobus sp.
CGCCAGCGTGTCCACCTGAGGCTTCAATTCGGCCACGCCTGCTTGCGCGTGGAGACATTCTAACACATCGACGACCCAAGTCAACCTTGGGCGGGCTTCAATTCGGCCACGCCTGCTTGCGCGTGGAGACCCGGATGTGCGGACATCGTACACCAAGGCGAAGCGTTGGCTTCAATTCGGCCACGCCTGCTTGCGCGTGGAGACACGATCACCCTACCCGTGAATGCGGGCACGGCGGGGGCTTCAATTCGGCCACGCCTGCTTGCGCGTGGAGACCTTCATGCCGCTACCGCCACGCGCCCCCGTGTACGGCTTCAATTCGGCCACGCCTGCTTGCGCGTGGAGACCGCACCGAATGGCCAGAACGGGGACACGCTGCCCAGCTTCAATTCGGCCACGCCTGCTTGCGCGTGGAGACGGCTGGGCGGGGCTTTTTCCGCTCGACGTGAAAGGGCTTCAATTCGGCCACGCCTGCTTGCGCGTGGAGACATCGAGCGGGTTACATCGTATCGCGGTATTGGTGGCGGGCTTCAATTCGGCCACGCCTGCTTGCGCGTGGAGACGAGTATACCAGTGACGCAGTGACCGCAAGTGAACAAGCTTCAATTCGGCCACGCCTGCTTGCGCGTGGAGACCAGTTCGCGCATCACGTGGTCGTGCAAGCGGTTCGGGCTTCAATTCGGCCACGCCTGCTTGCGCGTGGAGACGCCGCGGTTGTCAGTACGACAGTTGCCGGGTGAGGCTTCAATTCGGCCACGCCTGCTTGCGCGTGGAGACATGACTTTCCCGGCCATGTGGTAGTCGTCGATGCAGCTTCAATTCGGCCACGCCTGCTTGCGCGTGGAGACCGGATGGCATCGCCCTTCGAGGCGATTTGCACGATGCTTCAATTCGGCCACGCCTGCTTGCGCGTGGAGACGGCAGTGCCCCCGTCATACCGGGCGGCCTGCGGTTGCGCTTCAATTCGGCCACGCCTGCTTGCGCGTGGAGACCCTTATCCGCAACCCGATTGTGCCACTGACACAGGACGCTTCAATTCGGCCACGCCTGCTTGCGCGTGGAGACGCAGACGACGCACGCGATACAAACCGTCAGAGGGTGCCGCTTCAATTCGGCCACGCCTGCTTGCGCGTGGAGACTTCCATGCTCGACGGGATCAGCGACGGCTGGCTCGTGGCTTCAATTCGGCCACGCCTGCTTGCGCGTGGAGACAAGTTTCGTTTCCCTGATACTTTTACTATAGCCGATGGCTTCAATTCGGCCACGCCTGCTTGCGCGTGGAGACGCGTTGGTGGTGCCGAGTGCAGGATAATACCGTAAGTGCTTCAATTCGGCCACGCCTGCTTGCGCGTGGAGACTAAAGAACATGATTCGATCTCCGGGGCAGGCATCCGGCTTCAATTCGGCCACGCCTGCTTGCGCGTGGAGACCAAATCCTGAGTGCGGGAAGTTGTTCATTTCGTCGTGGCTTCAATTCGGCCACGCCTGCTTGCGCGTGGAGACGGCGTACCGAACGCGCCGCCAGAAATCCCCAAGGCTACGCTTCAATTCGGCCACGCCTGCTTGCGCGTGGAGACACTCATCATTCGGCATGGGCCGCGCAAAAGAAAGCGCCCGGCTTCAATTCGGCCACGCCTGCTTGCGCGTGGAGACTGCCGTGCAACGACCCCAACTGCCCCGGCTGCAAAGCGCTTCAATTCGGCCACGCCTGCTTGCGCGTGGAGACAAGTCGTGCAGGCCAATTCCGAGACGGCGATTGCCACCGCTTCAATTCGGCCACGCCTGCTTGCGCGTGGAGACTCGTGCTGAACGAGGCCGCATTCGTTCGGCGCAAATCGCTTCAATTCGGCCACGCCTGCTTGCGCGTGGAGACGGGGAATCAGTTCGGAAAAGTGGGCTGGGTAGCGGCGCTTCAATTCGGCCACGCCTGCTTGCGCGTGGAGACGACAGTGCAACCCCAGCCTCGGTATTGCAAGCGGTCGCTTCAATTCGGCCACGCCTGCTTGCGCGTGGAGACTCTCTGCAACTTCTTATAGTCGCAGTCTTCGTATCAGCTTCAATTCGGCCACGCCTGCTTGCGCGTGGAGACGGGCATGATGGCCGGCAACGACACGAACGATGGCGTGCTTCAATTCGGCCACGCCTGCTTGCGCGTGGAGACTGCTCGCGTCCCAAACTCAACAAACGACGCACTTTAAGTGCGGCGTTTCGATCGGGTACAAAATATCCTACACAAAAACTCGACGAAAAAACTGTCATTGACGTAAATCCTGTTGTCAAAGAGCCTTGTGGCGGCGAGCGGAGGTGGGGGTTTGGCTGGCACCCTACCCGCTCGCGTCACACGATTATCGCGTCGCCGGTCTGCGTGGGTTCGTCGAGCGGGCGGCCCCAGGTTTCAATTGCCAAGTGCGAACGTCCGGTCATCGGTCCCAAATCGAGAACCACCAAGCGATCTTGGCTCAAGTTGAGTATATCCCAAAGTCGCGTCTGAAGCGTCACTAATTCGGCTTTCGATAATTCGCAGCGGAACAGCGAGTATTGCAATGCGTCGCCGTGGCCTTTCAAAATCTTGTGCGATTTCGTTCGCCGCTTATCGTCGGCGATGTCGTACGCAATGATGTATGTGTTACGCATTTTCAGCGCGTTTTGAATGAGGGGTAGATGGGGATTTCGCCGATCAATGCCCGCGTCAACAGTCGGGCTTGTACGGGAATGACGCGGGAGTAACTCAGCGAGTAGCCGAAAATCGGGTGCTTAACTTCACTGCGAAGTCGGCGTTCCCAGGCAGTGACAACGGTGCGTCGGCCGGTGGCGGTGAGTGCGCAAGCGGCGGCGCGGCGAACGAAATGCTCGGTTTTCAGTTCTCCCGTATTTAGCAACGAAAGGGCGACCGAATCGGCGAGCAGTGGGCGGAACTCTTCAGCGAGATCGAGTGCCAGCGATGGGCGACCGTATCGCGGTTGGTGGAGCAAACCGAGCATCGGGTCCAACCCCGCCATTTGTGCGGCAATGTGACACTCCTTTGCGAGCATCGCATAAAGGAACGAAAGCGTCGCGTTCACCGGGTCAGTTGGTGGGCGTCGGTTGCGGCCATCGAAGTCGAACTCGCTTTTCATGAGTCGGGCGAATGCGGCGAAGTACAGCTTCGCGGCCATGCCTTCGTAACCGAGAAGGGTTTCGATCGACGCGGTTTTGTCGGCTTCGTCGGCGAGTTCGATGAGTTGTTGAAGCACCAAACCCGATTCGTCCGGCAGGTTCCGTCTTAATAGCGTCCGGCAGTTGCGAATTTTCCCCGTCACGAATGCTTTTGCGAAAACGAGCGCCTGTATCGGGTCGGCGGCGATCGCGTATTGGCGGATGCGGATCTCGATGTTCTTGTGCGAAAATCCCGTGGAGATGCCGCGAAACCAACCGCCACTCGAAAAATAACAGACGGGGATATCGGCGTCGATCAGTTCGGTGAGTGCTTGCGTCGACACTTGCACCGGGCCGTACAGGCAGACCTGCGAGACGTCGATCAACCGCACCGTGAGCAGTTCTTTGTCCTTGAGTTCGACCTTCAATCGCTCGCCGGTTTTGCCGAGGCGTGCGCCGGGTTCGCTGATGTGCAGCGGGCGCGCATCGGAGCGCGGAACCAGAATCGTGCGGCGTCCGTTCGGCGTTGCGGGTTTGTTTTCTTCGTTCGGTAAAAACTCCTCAGCGAAGGCGGCGGCGATCCCTTCGATGCCGATTTCCTTGAGGATTCGCGTTTCGTCGGGCATGCAGATACTAATCAGCGAGCAGCGCGGGCACTTCGGACTATCGACCAACGGCAACGGCATCTTGCCATTGGCGGCGACCTCCCGAAACCCGGCGAGCAGCGACACCGTGCGTGCGACGAGAGCATCGTCGAAAATCACGGGCACGCGCTTTTTGGAAGCCGCGTAATAGATGATGCCGCTCTCGCACTGATAGCCCGCCGCACGCAACAACAGTGCCTGCCCGCACAGTTGCACGCGGTCGGGCTCCCACGCCCCTTCGGGAATATCGGGGGCTTTCGCGCGTTTGTAATCGACCGGCGTGGCGACGTTCCCTTCGAGTTCGACGATATCCGCAACCGCGATCATCCCGAGCGCCGCATCTTCGAGGCGCAACGAACGCGCGTGCAAAATCACTTCGGGTTCGGCGTCTTTCGTCGGCTCTTTGTCTTTCGCTTTATCGAGGACCGCCGTCGGCGCAGGGGCCGCACGGCGATCTTCGCGATCGACGTTCCGGTGAACGAACTGCCCATCGAGCGTATCGGCCGACTCCGCCCATTCGCCCTGCACCCACATGAGGTACCCGAGCCGGGCACAGTAGGTGTACTCGTTCAGCATCCGCACCGGAACGGGCGGCACATCGGCAATGGCATCACTCACGTGCGTCCCTCCATCGCGAACAACCCCAGCCCCCGATAACGCCCCGCCCCCACCGCCAACGGCCCCTTTACCGGGTGAGCGAAGCGAACGCGCACGTGGTACCGCGGGTAATGTAACGGTGGCAATTGGTACTGATTTGCCAATCCAACGCCGGCTCGGAAGCCAACGCTGCGATATTCGATTTCGGCAGATCGCACCAGTTCTCGCGAAAGGCCCGCATGTTCAAACGCCTTGTGGATCAAAGCCAATACTCGACAATCCAGTCGTTCCAGTAGGTGTCGCTGCACTGCGGCATCCTGGTTGTCACGCAGCTTTTTCCTCAGCCCGTCAGGATCGTCGTAGCCGGGTAGCATCACTGGAGTCACAGTACTCCATGTGCAGGATTCGCCGGTGTAAGCCTGGATGTGACGATCCGTGTTCGGCGTGTAACTGAGCATTGCGATTGCCCGGCACTTATCGCGGTCGATCAAGTCTGCACCGTTGAGCAGTTGCCGTAACCGAGTGAGGTCCGGGCAAGGGCCTGGAGGGCCGAAAACGAGGACGCGGCGAACGGCCTCAACGCCCATCGGGGTAATGCTCGGTAGCGGCAAGAACATCAGCCGATCGTCGGATGTGGCCTGCCCTTCTTTCTCGACGCCATGACCGTGAATGAACGAGTCGATTCTCTCCTTGTTCCAACCGTTAATACGGGCGACATGAGCCGTAGCATGTCGGACCATTCCCGCAACATGGCCGAAAAACCTGGCAGTATCGAATGAGCGAAACTTACTCTTGCCAGCGGGCAGTTCGTCTTGCTCGGCAATAGTCTTATGCAACTCGAAAGCTGCCATCTGACGACTTAGATTTTCACCTCCTACTGTCGGGCAGTGATAGCCGACGACGTTGAAGACCGACAACGGCGGCACTGGTTTGAAACCACCACCCGATAGACGATCCATTACTGCGGCGTACTTCGACTGTAGCGCCTCAAGCGTACCGACTATCGGAACCCGTAACGGCGTCCCTCCGTGCAACACTGGCCGCCAAACGTGGCCGGTGAGTTTAGCAACTTGTTCCATCGTCAATACTTCCACATTTGCCGAAACCATGTCCACACCCCAACCGAGGTGTGTTATGCTCCGTGCCGCAGCTTGAAGTGTGGAGAGATGTTGGCCTTCTCCTTCGGGAAGGGAGTAGAGGAAATGAACGGCATTCTCGTCCTCACTTTTACCACGCAAATGAACGGGGAGAACCGTCTTCATCGCTTTCAGATCGTTCTGCTGCTTCCTCGGTTCATTGCCTTTGGATATCGGACCTGCCCAAACATCGAGGTCGTTATTCGGGACGGCAATCCGAAACGGCGTACCAAGATGGTGAATCGGAGTGACGATTGAATGAACTTCGAGTTTCTCCAGCCAAATGAACGACGGTTTTGCGTAATCATCGAACTGAACTTTTCGCCAATGACTCCCAGCCGCGTCTACGAGTGCCTGAAAGGCGCGCAGCGGTGACGGTGGCCACTCAGCCTCACCACCGTCAGTACGACCGTGGAATGACGGTGACGGATCGAGGAAGCAAATCCTCAGACATAGAATGTTCGACATGGCAGCCTCCGTTATTTCTTGCTGGTGACTTTGATCGCGATGCCATTCAAGAGTTCAATGTCGAGCAAGGCTCCCGCAACCACGACCGAGTCGAACGCCAACGTGTCTTTGCCTTTCGTAATTGCAGTGTCATCGTTCGTGGTGATATCGATTTCCTTAACATCCTTGCCTTTACCAGTTTTGACCTTGAATGTTCGAGCGGCAACATCAAGCGAGATGACTTCGACTTTCAGCTTTTCTGGCTTGCCCTCGGCCACTTTCTCGGCGCGCGAAACTTCGAATCGTTTTTCTGAATCCTTGCCAACGCCGAACTCTTTTGCCGCCGTTTTAGCGTACTTCAGGGCTTCGGCGTGTGTGACGATTGCATCTGGGCGGGATCCGTCGGTGTTGACGACACTGAACTTGCGAGGCTGGTTGATGTCTGGAACGAGGTTACACCCCTGCCGCAAGTAGGATTCATGAGGTGCAGTCAGTGCCACAAGCGTGAGGCCGAGAATGTAACGACGCAACGTCAGAGTGCGCTCAATTGATAACTTTCCATCGGCTTCGAGAACCGACATCCTCCGGAGTGCAGCCAGGCCAACTGTGGCGTCCCTGCGAATCGAACCGTTCGGCATGAGTTGCACTCCGCCAGGGGCCTTCGATGCGAGCGCGTTCGCAAAACCGTCTTTCGATTCGGCACCAGGCAGAATGTCGAGTTTGGCGAGATCGATTGTCATTTGAATGAGAAAATTCGCCGACCGAGTGTGCTCGACGATGTTGAACGCTCGAATGGTCGATGACATAAGCCGAGGCAGCTTGGCATATGTGACACGTGAGTCCCAAACTCCGAAGACCAACGATGTGGGAGCGAACTTGGCCAGCGGTTCCGCGTTACCACGAAGAACTTCCAGGAATGCGTGCTTGAGTGGCACCTCGAATTCGGAACAACGAATGATGGCGTCCGCAGCTCGGTGATTAGCATGGAGTAAGTTCAGTCGGATTCCTTTCTCGGGAAAGGTGACGACGATTTGGGGTACGAGTCCTGCGTAGTCGCTCTGTGTGAATATCGGTTCGATTCGATTGGCTTGCGAGCCAACGCTGTCGATCAAGCAGACGTTCGTTCCATCGGGGAACCTGTCGATGTTGTAACCACCCTGGAACTTGTTTTTGTCTTTATCCGCACCTTGCTGCCCAGCAAAGGTCGCAGGAAAAAAGACTCCATCCGCACCTTCGACCGGAATCAAGTGGTCGCGAATCACCAGTGCAGCAGGACCGTTCTCTTGAATCCATAAATCGTACTCTTTCAAATCACTCATCTGAATCTCCTTGTCGAATTGGGTAAGAAACACCGAGTGCAGCGTACTCGCCGCGACTCACAACAGAACCGCGATACCGAACAGTAAACTCGCCAATCATCGCTCCAGCCATTGCAGCGCAAGCAACGGAAGGGGAAAGGCGACTGTGCCACGTGAAGTAATCGAACGACGCGCGGTCTTTAGACATCACCGGACGGAAACGTTGGAGACCTACGGCAGCCAACATTTCCACAGCAGGTGACGATTCCACTTCCATGCCATGCTCATTTGGAGAAAACCCAACATCGAGAGCGTTCCATGCGGGGCCGGGATCAAAACCGAATCGCCCCTTTTGCAAAAGCCGTTGCGAGAACAACAATTTTAACGCCTCATCATCGATGCGTTGTAACTGTTCGACTAACCCAGCACGTAAGCCAACCCAGATACCAAATGAGTGTTGTCGACCCGACCAGAAATTCCACGGAACGTTCCCGGTGACTTGTGGAGAATTTTTAACCTTTTGAATCCGCGTCCACGCATCCAACGTAATTGCCATCGTGGACCCACCATCGAATGTAAATGCCAACGGCGCGATTATTGGCCTAATCTCCAATCCGTTGCACTCTAATCGCTCGATTGCCGTTGGTGGATCCAATACGAGGATCGAAAGTAAATCCCGCAAAGTCCCTTTGCAATCAATGCAAAACTCGCGGCCTTTCTCCGAGAACCATCCTTCGGCTCCGGGCCAGAGGCGGTCGGCGAGTTCCAGTAGGCCGCAACAGGCGAAGAACTGGCCAGGGTTGGTGGGGTCGACGGCGACGCGGATCATACGTCACTTCCTTCCGCTTTTTTGGAGGCGAGAATGTCCGATGCGCGGACCAGGGATTCGAGATAAGCCAAGCCCCAACGGCCATACTTCCGCTGCAATTTGGCGAACCGCCTCGGCACCTCGTTCGCCAGTGACAGGGCCGTGTCATGCGCGTAATTGTCGTCGAAGCATTCTTCCGTCGGGAAGTGCGGCCGGCCGCGACCGTGGTGGGCCGCGATCAGATGCAACACCAGTTCTTGCAGGTCGGGAGCGAGTTTTTTGAAGTCATCGCGCGTTGTCACATCGAGTAGCGAACCGAATTCGTGGCGATACGATGAACGTTCCGTGACGCCGCGACTGTTGTCCGATTTGGCTAATTTCTTGTCGGGGTATTCGGTGTTGCCGATGCCACGCTGCCAACGCAGGCGATCCTTACCGAGATCGTGGTACATCGCCGCAAGCACGATGGCACTGCTCAGAGTTTCATCGAACTTCAGCTTCGCCACGAAACTTTGGGCGGCCGCTTTCGCATCGTCGAGGTGCGGTTGAAGTTCACACACGCATCTCGCTTTGGCGTCGGCATCGGCAAACGCGGGCCGCACAAACCAGTACCAGGTTTTCGTTGGCTCTTCCTCATCGCCAGTTACGCCGATTTCGACTTTCCGCACGAGCTTCATTTTCGTGCGAATCGGATCGTTATCCCACTTTCGCAGCCGAAGTCGATCGCCGTCTTTGCTGTACCACTCGTCGGCCACGTCGTAATCATTGCGGTCCTTGTCGTATTTCGAACTGCCGTCGAGCAATCCGTTTTCCAGCCCGCCCGCTTGCGGCGGCAGTAAAATCGTCTTGTGGTTCAGGTCGTCCTTGTCGCCGTCACATACTTCGCCGAGCGTCGTCACTTCGACGCGATCTTCGTCGTCGAGAATCCAGACGGGTGTCTCCGGCGCGGCGGCGAGTTTCTTGATCGCATTGAAAACGCGATCCGTGCGGTCGCCTAACAGTTCGTGATTCTTTAGCGGATAGTCTTCGAGCATCTCGCCGGCGTCTTTCTGAAACGTCTTGCGTTCGCGCTCGTTTTCGAACTCGCGATCGAGTTCCCACACCTCCTCACGCCACGCGACTTTCGTTTGTGGCGGTTCCCACTCGCTGACCCCGTGCAGATACTCCGCAACGGGTGGCCGCCCCGGCAGCTTGTCGCGAATCGTCGTGAGTGCCCACGCATCGAAGAGGATATCCGTGACGGGCAAAATCGTCGGCTGCGGCGAGAACGCAGCCACCCGTGCGACGGGATCGAGTTCGCCGAGTGCCGCCGGACTGCCATTGCCATCGAGTTTCCGAATGAGTTCGAGCGTCCGCATCCGGCGAAGCTCAAGTTCGTTGACCTTTCCATCTTTGCCAAACGTAGACGGATAGACAATGTGAATTTGGGTATCAGTATCATTGCCAAACCGGTTAACACGACCGAAGCGTTGAGCCATGCTCTCGAATGTCGACAGATCGCACACCAAGTGATTGGCTGAAATGTTAATGCCTACTTCGCCTGCGCTGGTGCAGACGAGATAAACCGTTTCTCCACTTGAGGGATTGCTGAGAAACCGTTTGAAAATCGGATGCTCAACGAGCGCATCGCGTTCTTTACCTCGCATCGTGCCGGTGAGTGTAATCACGCGACCTTTCGGCAGTTTGTCGCGGATTTTATGCACGTCTACGACTGTACCGGCGAACAAGAGAATTGCGTTCCCGTTCGGTTCAAATTTCAGCGCTAAAGCCGACAATTCCTCAGCGAGTTTATTCGAGTCGCTATTGGAAACGAGCTTGATCGCCTTACTCGAGTTGATTCGCTTCTGAACAATCGGATCGGCTTCGTTATCTTTACTTTCTTCAATGTTCGGGAATGTGTTGTCTTTACCGCGACTCGTTGCGGTCAATTCCACGACGCGGAATTTCCCGAACTCGTTGCAGCGCTTTTGCTCGTCTTGAATCGACAACAGCAGCGACTGGAAAGCGGGTTCGAGGTGGGCTTCGTCGTGGATGACGAGGACGTCTTGGCCGAGGAACCCCGCGTGGAGTGGCTTGCTTTTGAAGCCGGTGCCGTAGCCACTGAACAGGAGCCGACTGCCGATCATATCGACGGTGCCGCAAATCACCGCCGGGCGCGACGGGTCCGCACTCCACTCGCGATTGTCGGCAAACTGCCCACGCAGCGTACTGATGGCAAGTGGCTCTGGACGATACGGAACTACAACATTGTCGGTGCCGATAGCTCGCAAGCTATCCATCAGTCTCGGTGCGTCGTGCAAACATTTTCGATACTTCTCCACCTCGTCCGTCGTTTGATCGACGACGGTTCGGCGATTGACGACGTACACCAATCGGCGCGGCATTTTGTCGGGGTGGTTCGCGAGCGCGATCAGCCAAATCGCGATGACGGACGTCTTGCCGAGGCCCGTCGGCAGGTTGCACGATGCAGGGATGTCGTTATTCGCAAAGCGTTCGTACAGCGAACGTTGCCACGGGAACGGCGGATTTCCCGTGAGGGATTTGAAGGTAGTATCGAAAGTATCGAATTCCAAATCGCTCATCGGCGCACCATTTAAGGATATAATTTAGTTATTGTAAATGAATACAAATAACTGACCAATTATGCAATGTTCGGTGCAACCGAATCGGATCATCGCGGTTCCGGTTGCACTTGTCCCATCGTTCATTCCTCGTTATGCGTTCCGCGTTACAAGAACGGGGGAAAAATGTTGACGCTCAATCGTACTGAACTGCCGCAACGCGCCCCTCGGTTCGCATGGGATATCCTCGCGTTGTTCGCGTTGCCATTCGCGATATATGCGTTCGCACCCGAGCGGTTTTACCCGCCGTTACAGCACGATTCTTGGCTGTATCACGGCTGTTACATCGATTTGCCAGCCGCCCAACATTTATTCGCCAACGACTATTACTCGTCGCGGTTGACGGTCACAATTCCCGGTTGGTTGGTCTATTCCGCACTGCCGCCAGTCGCGGCGAACCACGTTTTACATTTGCTTTTGTACTATGTTGGCGTGTTCAGTTTGTACTACATCGTCTCGTTCGCATCGA
The DNA here is from genome assembly GCA_043785305.1 of Limnoglobus sp. Classification (GTDB taxonomy): domain Bacteria; phylum Planctomycetota; class Planctomycetia; order Gemmatales; family Gemmataceae; genus Limnoglobus. The sequence goes on from JAYVXI010000228.1 coordinate 11,156, forward strand.
ACCGACGAGCCGGCTTTCTCGCGGCGTTAGTGCTTGGCGGGCACGGTTTCTATCAGCTAGCCATCGCGTCCGATTATGCCGACGGGTATGGCTGCGTTTACCACTTGTTGGCGCTCGCGTGTGGAAGCCGCGCGGCCACCGCCACAAGGTGGCAAGGCTGGGCTATCGTTGCCGGCATCGCGGCAACGGCGCTCGTTGTCGCCAACCTCGTTTATGCGGTGCTCGTGCCCGGCATCGTCGTCCACTATTTACTTGCGAACCGCAGGCATTCGACACTGTCATCGGCTGCGTTGTTCATACTGGGGGCGCTGGGTCTCATCGTCGCCCTCGGGGCGTTGAATTCTGCGATTAGCGGGCCGTTTTGGTTCCTGGCTCCGTCTTTTAACTTCGTGGGCAAATCGTCCGCAGCGAACGTCTTCAAAGCACCCGTCGCGAGTTGGCTACCGCACGCCGTATGGCTCGTGTTGCCAGCCATCGCGGCACTCGGCACGCTCGTTTGGTGCTTGTTTTCCAGACGTGGATCGGCAACGACGGTCTGGTTCCAAATCCATCTGCTGCTCGCGGCAACCGGTTTAGCGTACGTCGAATCGACGCCGCAATCCTCCTTCTTGCAGCACTGGTTTTACGCCACGCCGCTACTCGTACCACTGTCGATGTTGGCACTCGGTACGCAGTGGGCCACATGGTTAGGGCGACTCTCGGTGCGTGCATATTGCACCGTGGCCGCAATGGCGATTCTGCTATTCGGCATCGAGGATTTCGTGTGTAGCGAACACTTCCGCATGGCCAATTCGCAACGGAAAGAGATCGTGGAAAGTTGCCGTCTGAACCGTTGCGATGCATTGGCCTCCGAACGGCCAGCGACTTTTCTCGCGATTCATACCGCCATGCAAGACATGCAGAAACTGGACCCGGAACGCCTGGCGTTAGCGTGGTACGACATGGACGAGCTGAACAGCGTGCTGTTCGATAACCTCGCGTGTTTGAACGGCTGGGGCCTGCGAATGATCAACCCGTGTTTCCCGAAAGTGTGGGGACCGGTGCAAGGCGTAACGGGTACGCCGCTGAGGGTGGGGCAAACCATCGTGGTGTTCTCGAATAATTCCAACGCGGAAATCGCAGCGAAGGCTTCGATGGCGACGGTCGGCGTGAAGCTGGAAGTCGTGGAGACTCGCAACACCGGCGCGGGCGAATATCGCTTCGCGATCATCCTTCTCCGCGTGGCATCCGTACCGGCGGCGGTGGTGCCATGAGCCTGCGCTGTGCCATCTCGCAATCGAATTACCTACCCTGGAAGGGGTATTTCGACCTGATCCGCTCGATGGATCGCTTCGTGCTTTACGACTCGGTGCAGTATACGCGGCGCGATTGGCGGAACCGCAACCGCATTAAAACTGCTGCCGGGGTGCAATGGCTAACGGTGCCCGTTGAAGTAAAAGGGAAGTATCACCAGACGATTCGCGAGGCGGTCGTGAGCGATCCCGAGTGGGCGCGGGTGCATTGGCGAACGCTCGAACATGCCTACGGGAAGGCACCGTATTTCCGCCATTATGCTGAGGAACTGCGGGCGATCTATGGCGCGTTCGGGCCGAATCTGAGCGACGTGAATCGCACGTTACTGACATACCTGTGTCGTCAGTTCGACATCGCGACGCCAATCATTTGGGACACCGAGTTCGATTTGTCCGAACCCGATCCGTCGCTGCGGTTGCTCTCGATCTGCAAGCAAATCGGGGCCAGCGAATACTGGTCCGGCCCGGCCGCAAAGGCGTATCTGAACGTCGAAGCGTTCGAGGCGGCGGGCGTGTCGGTCGAGTGGAAATCGTACGGCGGTTACCCGGAATATCCGCAACACTATCCGCCATTTGAACATGCCGTCACCGCGCTCGATGTGCTGTTCCACATGGGGCCGGATTCGCCGAAATACCTACAAACGGAGGCGTTATGCGTCTCTCTGTCGTAAGCACACTCTACCGTTCGGCCCCGCATCTCGCCGCGTTTCACGCACGGGTTGCCATCGCTGCGGATCGCGTCAGCGATTGCGTCGAGTTCATCTACGTGAACGACGGCTCGCCCGATGACGACCTGACGGTGGCACTCGAATTGCAAGCGTCGGACCCACGAATTCGCATCGTCGATTTGTCGCGAAATTTCGGCCATCACCCCGCGATGATGACGGGGCTACAACACGCGACTGGCGAGCGAATCTTCCTCATCGATTGCGATCTCGAAGAACCGCCGGAGTTGGTGAACGCCTTCACCGACGAGTTGGCCCGAACCGATGCGGACGTGGTCTACGGCGTGCAAGCGAGCCGGACGGGTGGGGCGTTCGATCGCTTCTGCGGGCAGTCGTTCTACACGATTTTCAATGCCCTTTCGCCGGACCCGATCCCTGCGAATCTCATGACGGTTCGTCTGATGTCGCGGCGCTACGTCGATGCACTGTTGTTGCATCCGGAAGTCGAATTTGTGATCGCGGGGCTGTGGGCACGCACGGGGTTCAAACAGGTGCCGATGCCTGTCAATAAAGGTCGAAAGCCGACCTCGGCTTACGATCTTCGTCGCAAAATGGAAATGTTGGTGAACGCGGTCACGGGGTTCAGTGCGACGCCACTGCGGATGATTTTCTATCTCGGGTTAGCCATTTCGTCGCTCGCCGGTTTCGCTGCTGTCAGCCTACTGTCAGCATGGGTGATTCGCGGCGGGGAGTTTCAGGCTGGTTGGCCGTCGCTCATCGTCAGCGTTTGGTTACTCGGCGGACTGACGATCTTCTGCCAAGGTGTCATCGGCATCTATTTGGGCAAAGTTTACACCGAAGCCAAACGCCGACCGGCGACGATCATTCGGCAAATTTACGAACCCCAGATTGGAGGCGGTCATGCGTACCAACGTACAGGATAAGGTCGCGGAGTATTACTCGCAAAAGCTGTCCGAACATGGTGCGACGCCGCGTGGCGTCGATTGCAACTCGGGCGATTCGCAGGCCGTTCGCTTCCGCGAACTGTTGCGCATCTGCGATAACACCACCGCCAGTTTGGGCGACTATGGTTGCGGCTACGGTGCGCTCTTGCCCGTTGCCCGACAACGCGGCTTCACCGGTTCCTTCCATGGCTACGATGTCGCAATGCCAATGATCGACGCGGCAAAATCACTCCATGCCGCAGACAATCTCGCACAGTTCGACACGGTGGAAACTGTCCTCGCGGGGTCGGCGTACGTGGTGGCCAGCGGCGTGTTCAATGTGAAACTCGACACACCAATTGTCGAGTGGGAAGTGTACGTACTCGCCACAATCGACCGACTTTATGCACTTTCTGAAGTCGCGTTTGCATTCAACTGCCTGACGGGTTACTCGGACGCGGACCGCAAACGGCCCGACCTGTATTACCTCGATCCGGCGATGCTGTTCGACCATTGCGTGCGTCGGTTTGGGCGTCACGTGCAGCTTTCGCACGACTACGGATTGTACGAATTTACGATCCACGTCCGACGCCAACCGCGAGGAATTTAGCCATGAAGAAGCTCGTCATATTCGGTACTGGCGACTTTGCACGAGTGGCGAAAGTCTACCTCGAAGAAGACGGTGGCTATCGCGTTGCCGCATTTACGGCGCACGAAAAGTACATCGCGGCGACGAAAATGCTCGGTTGCCCCATTGTGCCGTTCGAGCAACTGGTGCATCAATACCCGCCAAGTGAATACGCGATGTTTGCCGCCATCGGATTCTCGCGTCTCAATCATGCGCGAGCGGAAGTCTACTACGCGGCCAAAGCGGCGGGGTATGAACTCGTGCGGTATATTTGTTCGAAGGCCGTCGTCTGGGGCGATCTGACCGCAGGCGATAATGTCTTCGTGTTCGAGAACAACGTCATCCAACCGTACGCAACGATCGGCTACGATACGATCCTCTGGAGTGGCAACCAAATCGGCCACGATGCCATTATTGGCAATCATTGTTTTTTAGCTTCGCACGTTGCCGTTTCTGGCCATGTGACGGTCGAAGATTATTGCTTCATCGGCGTGAACGCCACGATCCGCGATGGCATCACCATCGGTGCGGGCAGCGTAATTGGGGCCGGCGCAGTCATCACGAAACACGTCGCACCGGGTAGCGTTATGAAGGGCATCCCCGCTACGTTATCGCCCATTCCCAGCCATCTCTTGAAGGCGATTTGAAATGAGTTGGCGGGAAAAAGGCAAGGTCGACGTCCCCAATGGTCGATACGAGTGGGGACGAACCCACTCCGTGAATCCCGTTGCCGAGGATCGCGGCGCTGGTTGGTGATCGAGGAGTGACGATGATCGATGTTCGTGCCATACTTGCGGTGCCGACTGCGTACCGATTACTCGGCCGAATCATCGGCGGCAACGGTCGCGAAACGTATGCCCGCGAGTATCTGCGCATGCAACCCGGCGACCGCGTTTTGGACATCGGTTGCGGCCCCGGCGATATCCTTTCGTACTTGCCCGCCTGCCAATACATCGGCCTCGATGCCGATGCCAGTTACATTGAAGCCGCACGAAAACGCTTCGGCGACCGTGCCGAGTTCCACGTCGGCTTCGCGGAATCGGTCGATCTCGAAGCGGAATCGTTCGATGTGGTCATGGCCAACGGCGTGTTGCACCACTTGACTGACACCCAGGCATCAGCGATGTTCTCGCGGGTACACAAAGTGCTACGCCCCGGTGGGCGATTCGTCACGCTCGATGGCTGTTTCAAGAACGACCAAAGTTGGATCGCACGTCGAATGCTCAAGGCGGATCGCGGCGAATACGTTCGCGAGGAACCTGGGTACGTTTCGCTTGCGAAACAAGCATTTTCCGATGTGCAATCGGTCGTTCGCCACAATTTATTGCGAATGCCGTACACGCACATCATCCTCACTTGTACCCGAACCCCGCGCGAGGTTTGACCGTGAAAATCGCGATCCCGTTCAATCGGCCGATGGTCAGCGAAGTCGGCTTCACCTACCTCCGTCAAACCGTCGACAACATGCATTTATCTGGCGACGGCCCGTTCACGCGGCGCTGTCACGAACGACTCTCGCCGATGGTTGGCGGCGGCAAAGTGTTACTCACGACATCGTGTACGCACGCTCTGGAAATGGCCGCATTGTTACTGAACGTCGGCCCCGGCGATGAGGTGATCGTCCCATCTTTTACTTTTGTTTCGACGGTGAATGCGTTCGTGTTGCGCGGGGTCACGCCGGTGTTTGCCGATGTGCGATCCGACACGTTCAACCTCGACGAACGGCTTCTTGCCAAGCTCATTACACCGCGAACGCGGGTGATCGTGCCGGTGCATTATGCAGGTGTGGCGTGCGAGATGGACGCGATTCTGCGTATCGCGAAGGCCGCGGGTGTGGCCGTTGTCGAAGACAATGCACACGGCCTTTGCGGTGCGTATCATGGCCGACCACTCGGCTCGTTTGGAGTGCTCGCCACACAGAGTTTCCACGAGACGAAAAACTTCTCGTGCGGTGAAGGTGGCGCTCTCGTTCTCAACGATCCGACGATGTTTGACCCGGCGGAAATCATCCGCGAAAAGGGCACGAACCGTTCGCGGTTCTTCCGTGGGCAGGTCGACAAATACACGTGGGTGGGTTTGGGATCGAGCTACTTGCCGAGCGATGCGCTCGCGGCACTTTTGCTCGCGCAACTCGAAGACGCGGAGGCAATCCAGAATCGTCGCCGCGTACTTTGGCAGAAATATCACACGTCGCTTGCGGACTGGGCCGCAGACCGTGGCGTGACGTTGCCGTTCGTGCCGAGTCATTGCGATTCGCCGCACCATCTGTTTGCGATGCTCGCGCCGACTCTGAATGCACGTCAAACGATGCTCGCTGACCTCATGGCCGCCGGCGTGACGGCCACGTTTCACTACGTCCCGCTGCACCTTTCCGAGATGGGCCAGCAGTATGGTGGGTACCCGCGACAGTGCCCTGTCAGCGAGTCGATTAGCGATCGCCTCATCCGGTTACCGCTCTTTTACGGCCTCACCGATTCCGAACAAGAAAGTGTAATTCGGGCCGTGCAAAACACATCGCTGACGAGCGTTCGCAAAGCGGCGTGACCGCATCATCCCCGCCAGCGAGCGATGGCTAAACAACTCCCGCCGACGGGCATCGTCCAGCCGTTGGCCAGGCGGTTCCGCTCCCATTCCATGATGCCGTCGAGTTGTCGCCCCAAGTACCCACCTCGCGTCGCATGTTCTTGCTTTGCAGTTGTTGCCGTCGTGTTCGCACGGATGCCGAGCCAACTCGGAATCGTTCGCAACAGGAACACGGGTGGCGGCAAGAAACTGAAAAAGTAGGTGCGGTACTCGACTTCAAAGCCTGCCTTCACCAGCGTGTGGGCCAGCGTCTTCGTCGTGTACCGTCGGTAGTGCCCTGCAAATTGATCGTCGTCGGACCAGAGCATCTGGAATGCGGGCACAGTCAGATAAATACGCCCGCCCGGCCTGAGAAATTGACCCAACGTGGCAAGAAACTGGGCATCGTCGGCGATATGTTCGAGTACATCGAACAACCCGATGGCGGGTAATGTCGCGGGTGCAAAACCGGCATCGTCGGTCGTTCCACATACCACGTGTTGCAACCCTCTGCGTACGGCATTCCGTGCGCCACTCATTCCCGGTTCGACCAGCACAGTGGGAAAACCCGCTCGTTCCATGCCCGTCGCCACGTAGCCGTTTCCACCGCCGACATCGAACACGTCCCCGCCTGGTGGGTAGTTACGCAGCACCGCTGCCAGAATACGGTTGCGATGGCGAAACCAAAATGAGTCGTCTTCGAGCGAGTAACAAATCTCGTTCCCATCATCTGGATACGAAATCGCCTGCGCGGCTTCGGTCACCCAAAAACCGGCATCATTCCACGTCAAATTTGTCGCACCTGCCGGTGGGCAATTCACAGGGCTACCTCATTTCCATCGTCGGCTCTCACGACGTACTTTCTTGGATGAACCGTTTTCGTATAGGTAGAACATCGTGATGTGGCTGTCGTGGGAGAGCAGACAAAGTATGGAAGTCCTGATTTCCGCCGAGCGAATCCGCGAGCGCGTCGATGCCATGGGCGCGGAGATTGCCGCGGACTACGTGGACCGTCCGCTGGTCGTGGTCGGCGTGCTTACGGGGTGTCTGGTGTTTCTGGCGGACTTGATCCGCCGCTTGAACCACCCGACGCAAATCGCTCTTATACAAGCCTCAAGTTATCGTGGCACGGCCACTTCGCCCGGTGAATTGATCGTCAAAGGCGAGATGCTCCCCGACCTGCATGGCCGCCATTTGCTCATCCTCGACGACATTCTCGATACGGGGCAAACGATTACGAAACTGGTCGAATACCTGTCGTCGCGTGGGGCCGCCTCGGTGCGTACTTGCGTGTTGTTGCAAAAGATCGGTCGCCAGCAAGTCGAATTCCAAGCCGATTACGTCGGTTTCGCGATCCCCGACAAGTTCGTCGTCGGCTATGGCCTCGACTTCAACGACGAATTCCGCCACCTGCCTTTTATTGCCGTTCTCCCCGATTCGGCCACCTGATGCAGACGATTCTCCACCTCGTTTCGGACTTGGGGCCAACCGGCGCGAACCGGCAATTGTTGTTGCTCGCGCCGGCTTTGGAAGAACGCGGTTTTACTTCACGCATCATTAACTTGGGTACATCGGAGCCATTTGAAGCCGAACTGCGATTGTCGGGCGTGAACGTGGAGAACGTACCGCTGCGGCTGCCGTTCGCGATTGAGGGCATCGATCGGCTGCGACGAATCGTGCGCGCGAACCGGCCCGATGTCGTTCACGTCTGGGGACATCGTGCAGCGATCTGGATGAATTTCATCCGGTTACCGGGCGTTCGTTGGTCGCCGATGCCGCCCGTTATTGCGAACGCGATTTCTGGCATTCCGTTTGCCGTTGATACGAATCCTGTCACACCAATCGATCGCCGTGCGATTGGCGTTCCTGCAAATGCGCGGTTGATCATTGCGGCGGGTGGGTTCGACATTAACGCCGATATGAAGTCGATCATCTGGGCGTTCGACGTGCTGAAACACACATCGCCCGACTGGTTCTTGTACATAGTGGGCGACGGCCCGTTACGCGAGCATTTGCAACGCTTTAACCAGAATCTTGCGTTCGACGATAACCGCGTTCGTTTCGCCGGTGGGAAGCATAATGTGCGCGAAATCCTCGCGACGGCGGACTGCGTGTGGCTCGCGCAAAAACGGGGCGGTACGAACTTCGCGTTAGAAGCGATGGTTGCCGGGGTATGTGTGGTTGCCGCACGGAACGACGATCTCGCTTCGGTTATCGAGGACGGAAAAACCGGATACCTGACGACGATGGGCGTACCAGCCGAGATGGCCGCACGCACGAAGAAGTTGTTCGACGATGCCGCATTACGCAAAATTATCGGCGAAAACGCTCGAAAAGCAGCGATTGAGCAGCACGCGGTCGCAGGCATCGCCGATTTGTGGGCACGAAAGTATTCCGACATAATGCGATGATTGTCGCGTTCGCCTCTTTTCATCGGCTTCGCCGTCGTTGACAATATCAACGATCTTGTTCATTCCCCCACGGCTTGAGGGTCCGGTTCATGCTCCGGAACGTGATCACGATCATACTTGCGGGCGGGAAGGGCACGCGGCTCGAGCCGCTGACCCGCGACCGTGCGAAACCGGCCGTCCCATTCGGCGGGTTATATCGCATTATCGATTTCACGTTGTCCAATTGCATCAACAGCGGGTTGCGCCGCGTCCGCGTGCTCACGCAGTTCAAGTCGCACAGTTTGAATCGGCACATCCGCGGAGGCTGGGGCTTCCTTGCACAGGAAACGGGCGAGTCGGTCGACGTGCTGCCCCCGCAACAGCGGATCGATGAAAATTGGTACAAGGGCACCGCCGACGCGATTTATCAGAACATCTACAGCCTGGAACGCGACCGTTCGACCGAGACGATCATCTTGGCGGGCGACCACATTTACAAGATGGACTATGGCAACATGGTCCGCTTCCACCGCGAGCGACAGGCCGATGTCACCATCGGTTGCATTCCCGTCAAGCTCTCGGAAACGCGGCAGTTCGGGATACTGCAAACGGGCCTGGCGGATCGCGTCGTGGCATTCAGCGAGAAACCTGCGAGCGCCGAGCCGATGCCCGATGTACCGGATTGCGCACTCGGTTCGATGGGCATTTACATCTTCAACACGCGGTTGTTATTCGAGCGGCTTTGTGCCGATGCCACCCGCGACGATAGCGATCACGACTTCGGCAAGAACATCATTCCCGATATGCTTCGCGATGGTTGTGGCGTCTACGGGTATCGATTTCGCGATGAAAACCGCAAATCGACGCCGTACTGGCGCGACGTGGGTACGCTCGATGCCTACTATCAGGCGAATATGGACCTCGTCGATGTCGATCCGGTGCTGAACCTTTACGACAGTTCGTGGCCCGTGCGGACGTATCAACCGCAATCGCCGCCACCGAAGTTCGTGTTCGGCGAGCAGGGGCAGATCGGCCATGCCCGCCGGGGCGAGGCAATCGACAGCATGGTGTGCGGCGGCTGCGTGATTTCCGGTGGCCACGTTCGCCGCAGTGTGTTGTCGCCGCACGTGCGCGTGAACAGTTACTCCATCGTCGAAGATTCGATCTTGTTCGATGGCGTCGATGTGGGTCGATATTGTCGCATTCGCCGCGCGATCATCGATAAGAACGTGAAGTTGCCGCCGTATACCGTCCTCGGCTACGACACGGAGTTCGATCGCGCTCGCGGTTTCACGATCACCGAAAACGGCGTGGTCGTCGTGGCGAAGGACGAACTACCAATCGCGTTTCGTTCGCCGAACCCGCTGCCGGATTAGAGATTTCGCGTTAGACAGTCTGTTCTACCTCACGCATCACAACGGCAACTCAAGTTTGAACCGTACCCATTTCCATGCAGTACCATAGCAGAAAGTGATCGGTTACAAACGGAATCGGTCGCGAACTTCGGGGTTGAGCACCCACTCTTCGGGCCATTCGCCGCCGAGGAGTTTCACGATGGCCTGTGCCGCAAACAGGGCCATATCGTCGCGGCTTTTCATATCGACGCCCGCCGTGTGCGCCGTGAAAGCGGCATTGGTACAAGCAAACAACGGGTTTGTGGCCGGCACCGGTTCCTCTTCAAAGACATCGATGGCTGCCCCGGCGAGACGTTTCGCTTGTAGGGCTTCTGCCAACGCCGGTTCGTCGACGATACCGCCGCGTGCGGTATTGAGCAGGTAAGCCGTCGGTTTCATTTTCGCGATCGTTTCCGCTCGGATGAAATTGCGACTCTCTGGCGTCAGTGGCATGTGCAGCGTCAGAATATCCGACTCTCGAAGCAATTCTTCGAGCGAAACGAGCGGCAGATTCTCCTTCGCGAAGAAAGCACGATCCGGGTACGGATCGTAGCCGATCGGGCGAAGATCGAACGCCTTCGCAATCTGCGCGACCCGCTTGCCGATGCGACCGACACCGGCGATACCGAGCGTTTTGCCGCGTAACGACTGATTCGCTTTGCGGGGCCACTTACCCGCAACGGTGAGGTTGTGTTGCGGGATCAGGTTTTTGACGAGCGCGAGCATGAGCATAAACGCATGTTCCGCAACCGCGTTATGGTTCGAACCCACCGCAATGGACGCCACGACGCCATGTTCGGTAGCCGCCGCGAGATTGATGCCATCGTAACCGACGCCCGCCCGGCTAATCACCTTCAACCCCTTGGCTGCACAAGCTGCAATCACCTTCGGCGTATACGGCTCCGAACCGGCCAGCGACGCAACGCACCCGCTGAGTTGTTCGAGTAACTCATCTTCAGTGAGCTGCGCGTTCTTTTTTGGGAAAACTAACTCGAACCCCGCAGAGCGTAGAAGCGGGCCGTAGACGGGTTCGATTTCCTTCATCGGTGCCGGTGCGATCAGTACGCGCTTCATGGTTGGTCTCGGTTGTGATGGGAATGCGTTTCGTAGATATACGCCGCGTGAACCCAATCGACTGGATTCTGTCCATCTTGCAGTTCCGAATGGCGAGAAGTGACCGATTTTTCGTCATACTGTGGCGTAGCAATGGGAGAAAATCCGATTGGCTATTGATTTTTGCACGAATGCAGTCGAAGATTCAGAATAAGAGGGGTGAGATGTGTTGTCCCACCTGGGTCGATTCCGTATTGTAATCCTTTCAGCCGGGGGAAATCCAACGAGCCGAGCGTACCATATCACTGATAGGACGCCGACGCGACGATCCCCGGAGGGTACCAAGACACCCTAGGGAGATCATTTGAACAGCGTCACTCTGGCTGTGCCCAACTCGCTCGCGGTCGTACACGGCGCGACCCCCAAAAAACCACGGGAAATCCCGTCGGCGCTTCAGCGGGCATGTATTGCCGCAAAAGTCGCCTCCGAGAACAAGGGCGAAAACATCCTCGTTCTCGATCTCACGGAAATCACACCGATTTTCGACTTCTTCGTGATCGCAACCGGCAGAAGCCGTCGGCAAGTTCACGCGATTATCGAAGATGCCGACGCCGCACTGCGGGCCGTTGGCGACGTGCGAATCGGCTTGGCCGGGTACGAAGCGAGCAAGTGGGTCGTCCAAGATTATGGCGATGTCCTGCTCCACGTGTTCGACCCCGACACCCGCGATTACTACAAGCTCGAAGAACTCTGGGCCGATGCCGAACGCATCGACTGGCAAGACGAGATCGAATAGAGTTTCCTCACGCATGGCACGAAGCCCCGGCACGACGTGCCGGGGTTTTTTCTTGGTACCGGAACATGAATCTGCTGAACGAACTGCGACATATCTTTGAACCGAGTCTGGTGGCAATCGCACCGGACCCCGCGAAACTGCCCGATTACCTCGGCATGTTCAAGCCGACGACCGACCCGAAGCACGGTGACTACCAAGCAAACTTCTCGATGTCGCTCGCCAAGGTTCTCGGTAAGAAGCCGCCCGAATTGGCGAAAGTAATCATCGATTCGCTGCCCGCGAACGATCTCATCGAGTCTGCGACCGTAGCCGGGCCGGGCTTTATTAATTTGAAACTAAGCGATGCCTGGATCGCCAAACACGTTCAACGAATCGCGACCGACACGCGCCTCGGGGTGGCACACGCAACAAAGCCGCGAACCTACGTCATCGACTACAGTGGGCCGAACGTGGCCAAGCCGTTGCATGTCGGGCACTTGCGAAGCACGATCATCGGCGACGCGCTCGTGCGTATCTTGCGGTTCCTTGGGCATACCGTCGTCGGCGATAACCACCTCGGCGACTGGGGCACGCAGTTCGGCATTCTCATCCACGGTTACAAGCACCACCGCGACGATGCCGCGTACACCGCCGACCCCGTTCGCGAACTGTCGCGGCTCTACGTTCACATTCGCAATTTGGCGAAAGTGATCGGCGATGAAGACGAAGCCGGCGGCGACATCATGGACGCATGCCGTAAGGAAACGGCAAAACTCCACGCAGGCGATCCGGAGAATGTCGCGCTCTGGAACCAGTTCATACCGCATTGCCTCGAGATGCTCCGCCCGATTTACGAACGGCTCGATGTCCACATCGATCACGCGCTCGGCGAGAGTTTCTACAACCCGATGCTCGCTGGTGTGGTCGATGACCTTCTGAAAAAAGGTATCGCGGTCGAGAGCAAAGGCGCGATCGTCGTACCGAACGCGAAAGGGGTCGTGCCACAAAACGACGACGAACAAGCCAAGGAAGAACCGCCCGCACTCATCCGCAAACGCGACGGGGCATTCACGTATACCACCACCGACCTCGCAACGATCCGGTATCGCGTCGAGACGTGGAAACCCAACGTGTTGCTGTACGTAGTCGATGCGCGTCAAGCGTTGCACTTCAAAACGCTATTCGCCAACGCCCGCCGTTGGGGATACGCGCATGTGACGTTCGAACACGTGGCATTCGGCTCGATTCTGGGCAAGGACAAGAAGCCATTCCGCGCCCGTGATGGTGGCGCAATCGAGTTATCCGCTGTACTCGAAGTCGCCGCCGAACGCGGTTTGCAGAAGTACGAAGACAGCTACGCGAAGCGCAAGGAAGCGGGCCACGACGTGCCGGAACTCGATACTGCGATGAAGCGCGTGATCGGGGATGTGATCGGCTACGGTGCGGTAAAGTACGCCGACCTCAGTGGTAACCGCACGAGCGATTACGTCTTCGACTACGACAAAATGCTTTCATCGGAGGGCAACACGGCCACGTACATGCAGTACGCATACGCCCGTTGCCGTGCGATCTTCCGTAAGGGCGAAATCGACGATGCGATCTACCATACCGTGCCACCACCGGTGATTATCACGCACCCCGATGAGCGCGCACTCGCCATGCAGTTGCTAAAATTTGAAGAAGTGCTCGCATCGACGGCAACCGACTATTTTCCGAATTACATCACGCAGTATCTGTGGGACATCGCGAAAGCGTTGAGCACCTTCTACGAAGGCTGCCCCGTGTTGACGGCACCCACCGAGGAAATAAAACGCAGCCGCCTCTTGTTGGTTAGCCTGACGGGGCGAATGATTCAACAGGCACTCGCATTGCTTGGCATCCGCACCGTGGAGCGGATGTAAACATGCATCAAGACAAAGATCGCTGTGGCAAATGGTTACTTGGTTCACACGGCGATGCGATACTGAAGTTGGCGGGTATCACTGGCTTTACGAGTTGGAAGCACATCCCATCGGAGGTTGTGGCACCAAGGCGACTGCTCGATGGGTTGATTGAAATCCGCTATCCAAATGACATCGCACCGACGTTGGTGTTAGTCGAAATCGAATCGTACAGTAATACCGATGCGGGAGGTCAAGCGATGATTGTACTTGAAGCACTCGAAGCGAAATCGTTTGAAGAGGTACGGGAACAGTTTAAACAGCGTTTGTCACTTGAGTTGCGGCGCGATGATATTCTGAACGAACTCAAGTCACGATTTGGTATTGTCTCCGAAGAGATAACACAAACCATTCAGAAAATATCGGAGCCACTGCACCTACAGCAACTGTATCGGATCGCAGTTTCGTGTTCGAGTCTGGTGTCATTTATCGAGCAACTTGATAACAACTGACGAGCGATAGAATACAAGTAATTACTGATCCTCTACTCGGAAAACTTCTCATGTTCGTCGATCGCGTCGAAATCTTTGTTAAAGCGGGTGACGGGGGCAAGGGCATGGTCCACTTCCGCCGTGAAAAGTACGTACCACGCGGTGGGCCGGACGGTGGCGACGGTGGTGATGGTGGGTCGATTATCATCCGCGCGATGATGAACGCCGACAACCTCGCGCCGCTCGGCACGAAGAAACACTGGAAGGCCGGGAAGGGTGAGCCGGGTAGTACCTCGCTGTGCAAGGGGCGTTCGGCGAACGACTTGCTGATTGCGGTGCCGCCGGGCACGATTGTCCGCGACCGCGATCGCGGCAACATCATGAAAGACCTCGTCAATCTCGGCGACGAACTGACCGTTGCCAAAGGTGGGCGTGGCGGGCGCGGCAACAAACACTTCGCGTCGTCGACCAACCGCACACCGCGGCAGTTCGAGCCGGGAATCGAAGGCGAAGAACGCTGGGTTTCGCTCGAATTGAAGGTGATTGCCGATGCGGGGCTGATCGGGTTGCCGAACGCGGGCAAGTCGACGATGCTCTCGCGATTGTCGCGCGCTACCCCGGAAATCGCCGATTACCCGTTCACGACGAAGCACCCGAACCTCGGGATTGTCACGCTCGGGAACGACACGAACTTCGTGCTCGCGGACTTGCCGGGACTCATCGAAGGCGCGAGTTCGGGCATCGGCCTGGGCCACGAATTTCTACGGCACGTCGAACGGACACGTGTACTCGTTCACCTCGTAGAACCGTTCCCGATGGATGGCTCAGACCCGATTCACAACTATCACATGATCCGCAAAGAGCTAACGCTGTACACCGTTCCGCTCGACGATAAACCGGAAGTCATTTGCGTGACGAAGGCGGAGTTGACGGGTTCGGAGGAGATTCGCGAAAAGCTGCAACGCGACCTGGGCCGCAAGGTGTTGCTGATTTCCTCGGTCACGGGGAAGGGTCTGTCCGAAGCCGTTGGTACTGTTGCAGATAAAATTCGCGAACTCAAGCGCGAAGAAGCCGAAGCGGAGATTAAAAAGCAGCCGTTCGTGTTCCCGATGGAAAAGGCGATCCGAATCGGCGAGGATGCGGAGGCGCTACCGTGACGCCCGATGTGGTCGTCGATGTCGGCAACAGCCGAATGAAGTGGGGCTGGTGCCTGGGTGGCAACATCGCTCGCGTCGAAGCATTTGCCGACGACGTCGCCACTTGGGTACGAGCTGTTGGCAATCGAAAAAATCTCGCATGGGCTGTAGCGAGCGTGAACCCACAACTTTGCGAACGCTTCTTTGCATGGGCAAACCATCGCGGCGATCGGGTGACGCTCATTCAAAACGATGTGGACCTTCCCATTCGGCTCGAAGTCGAAGCTCCGGAGAGTGTCGGCATCGATCGCTTGCTCGGAGCAGTGGCCGCAAACGTGCGACGCCGGGCAAACACCCCCGCAATCACGGTCGATGTCGGCACTGCCGTCACGATTAACAGCATCGACGACGCGGGCAATTTCCGTGGAGGAGCAATTCTTCCCGGTTATCGCCTCATGGGATTGGCCCTTCACGAGCACACCGCCAAACTACCCATAATACCTGCCGATGACATCGCGAAAATCGCTCGTTTTCCTGGTCAAAATACACGTGCAGCCATCATGTGTGGAATTCGCGCTGCCGTCGCTGGCGCGGTCGAGCATGTCGTGGATCGACTCGGCAATTTGGAATCGTGCGATTACTTCGTGACCGGTGGCGATGCTCTGCTGCTGTTGCACGATGTCGATCGCATTCCGTTCGTACACGTTCCCACGCTGGTTCTCGAAGGGATCCAAATCTCTGCCGAGGCGCTGCCGTGAATGACACGCGGGTGACCGTTCTGACCCCGCCCGGCACCGGGGCCATTGCCACGATTCGCGTTACGGGAGTCGCAGCG
Source organism: Limnoglobus sp. (assembly GCA_043785305.1). Taxonomy (GTDB): domain Bacteria; phylum Planctomycetota; class Planctomycetia; order Gemmatales; family Gemmataceae; genus Limnoglobus. Next base: position 27,201 of record JAYVXI010000228.1, read on the forward strand.
TGGGGCGTGGCAACGGCGATGTTTCGCCCCGCGAACGGCACGAAATTACCGAACGTCCCTTCGCGGCAGCGCGTCTGGTTCGGCCATCTCGGCGACGGTATCGGCGATGAAGTCGTACTGGCGGTCAAGGAGATCGACCCCGAACCGGTGCTGGAAATCCATTGCCACGGTGGGCGTCGCGTGGTGGCGTGGATCGTCGAGCAATTGCAATCGGCCCGGTGCGTATCGCGGCAAACGGAAATCGAAACGCCGTGGGACGTGTTGGCGAAAGCGCGTACCGTTCGCACGGCATCGATCCTACTCGAACAGTGCCAAGGCGCGTTCTCGCTTGCAATTCAAGCCATTATTGACGCGATCCAAGCGGGTGACATATCGCTGGCAAGACAGCGAATCGCGCGAATTCTCGGTTTCGCTGAACTTGGGCGGCACCTCGTCGAGCCGTGGAAAGTCGTTGTCGCCGGGGCACCGAACGCGGGGAAAAGCTCGTTGATGAACGCACTCGCGGGATACACGCGGAGCGTCGTCTCGCCGGTGCCAGGCACGACGCGGGATATCGTGAGCGCGTCGCTGGCCTTCGATGGCTGGCCGATTTCGCTATCCGACACCGCCGGTTTGCGCATTGCCACCGAGTCGCTGGAAGCATCGGGCGTGGAAGTCGCGCGACGATTCCTCTGCGATGCCGATTTGATCGTTTGGCTGCTCGATTCGACCGAAGTGGAACCAGTCTGGCCGACGGACGATGTGGTGTCATCGACGAAATTGCTATTGATAAAGAGCAAGATCGATCTGCCCGCTGCCGCGTGGGTTTCGACGACTTCACACGATGTTTTGGCGATATCGACGATCACTGGCGACGGTATCGACACGCTGATTGCGCAAATTGTCGCGAGACTCGTGCCAATCGTTCCCGAACCCGATGAAGCCGTGCCGTATTCTTCGCGTACGGCGGACGCACTCATTGCTGCCAGCGTTTGTCTGAGTGAATCGCGTGCCGATGAAGCCGTTGCGATTTTGCGGTGTGTCTGATCTGTGGTGCACGCGGCTCGCGTGCTTATCCGTTTCGCCGATCTGGCAGTATCGCGATAAACTTCAGAGATAAAGGTTTAAAATCAATCTCTTCTAACCGAGGTAACTGAGATGCAGTTTGGAAAAGTACGGCGACAATCGGGTGCGGTGACCGTCGTCATGATCGAAAACGGAACGGCACAGGCGCTCAGCGTCACGCGGAACCCAGCCGTACGGTGCTTGGCGGATTTACTCGCACAGCCGAACCCGGTCGAACTCGCCCGCACGTTGATCGATCCTTCGATTTCGCCAGAGCCAGCCGCCGGCTTGCGATATCTGGCCCCCGTCGACCGACAAGAAATCTGGGCAGCAGGGGTGACGTACAAGCGCAGCAAAATCGCACGGCAAGAGGAATCCGTCGGAGCGGCGCAATTCTACGACAAAGTCTACTCGGCACCGCGGCCAGAACTGTTTATGAAGGCCACGCCGGATCGCGTCACGAATCCCGGCGACCCGATCCGCGTTCGCAAAGACAGCAAGTGGAGCGTGCCCGAACCGGAACTGACGCTGGTGATTTCGTCCGATATGCGTATCGTCGGTTACACCGTTGGCAACGATGTGAGCGCACGCGATATTGAAGGCGAAAATCCGCTCTACTTGCCACAAGCGAAAATATACACCGGCGCGTGTGCGATCGGGCCAGTCATTACGCCAGTTAGCGCGATGCCGCTGCTCAGCACGGCCGAGATCGAACTGACGATTCGCCGTGCGGGCGAGGTAGCGTTCAACGGGAAAACGTCGCTTTCGATGATGGCACGCACGCCGGAAGAACTCGTCGATTGGCTCGGCCGCGAGAACGATTTCCCGTACGGCGTCATGCTGCTAACGGGCACGGGGATCGTGCCACCCGATGCCTTCACGCTATCGACGGGTGACATTGTCGATATCGCGATCACGGGCATCGGCACGCTGAATAACCCTGTCGGTTAAGGTGATTTCTTCGGTGGCGGGCGATTGCCGTAGGTTTTCTGCCAAAGGCTCGGCGGCCCTGGCAGCATGACACCGGGTACGACCAGGTCGTGTTTCTTTGCGAGTTCGATCATCCGTCGCGGGTGATCGGGCCAGGTGCCTTCGAGCTTCCGCCACTCGTCGCGGTCCTTCGCATCGAGCTTCTCGGCCAACGGGCCATCGCAGAAAATCTTCACCGTGCTCGGGTAATCGTCGGGCTTACTTGGGCCGAGCGGGAAGCGGATCGGCACCTTCAACTCGATGGCTTCCTTCCAAACGACCTCGGCAAAATCGGGCCACTTACCCGCAGCGGGGTGATTCAGCAACTGACGCCGTCCGCCGACACCCACGGCCTTGTTGATCTGCTTCACGAACTCGTTCGGCAGGTCGTTCACCGTACGAGTCACTTTCCCGTTCGCCGCCTCTGGCAGGCTCGGGTGGCTCTCGGCGGCGCGATGCAATTTCGCCCCGTAATTCAACCACGCGAAGTATCCCGCCGTCGGTGTCGCTTCCTGTCGAGCCTCGTCCAGGTCGCGCCACTCTTCGGGCTTTAACCTCGGTTTCAAGAGTTTATCGACGAATTCCTGCACGGGTTTCGCCGTCTCTTCCGTCTCGAATGGCCACGGTTTGTGGTCGTTCTTGAGGTTCGCCCAATCGCGCCGCGCCAATTCCCAGATGCGTCGGCGTTCGGTGTCTTGCTTCTTCGCGGCAACTAATTCGCGTTCGCGTTCCGGCCCTTCTGCCGCTTGGATTTTCTCTCGTAGAAGCTGCGGCAAACTCTCGCGCCACGTTCGCTCCTTCACTCGCCGAACCGCATCGAGCCGCTCGGGGGCTGCCGGTGCGGAGAGGATTTCCTTGCGGTAGCCATCGGGCAAACGATTGAGCCATACGGCATAGCGTTCGAGCACGAACAGTAAGTGTTCTTGTGCCGGTATCGCGAGTGTTTCTAGTTCCTCGTCGAGTTGACGCAGTTGCTGCTGACGCACTTGCGGGAAGGTTTTCAACAAGTTTTCGAGCTTGGTGAGTTCGGGTGACGTAAACGTCTCGCTCGTTCCGTTCGATGTGACTTTCGCGGGTGCCGGGGCATCGCCATCGTTGTCGCCGAAGAGATCCGGATCGTCGAGTGACTTGAGGTAACCGATGTCGTCGACGCCGAGATACATCGGCAGCCGTTCCAATAGTCGCACCTGCTCGCTGGTCTGTTTCGTCTCGCTATTGGCTTCTAAGTGCGGTCGCGCGATCAGGTGGCCGAGATAACCGAGCACCGTAACGAGTAACGTTGCGAGGCACCAACCGACTACGGTCCACGCCGTTCGTTGTGGCTTTACGGGCAACGGAACCGACTGCGATGTTGTCAGTGGAATTCCTGCCGACGATGGGGCAGGGGGCTTTGCTGGTGAAATTTCGGCGGATTGTACGGGGTAAATCTGCGTCAGCGTTCGCGTGGCGAAGGTGGCGGATGGTTCGGGCTTTGGTAGATAATCGAGCAGATCGTACGTTTTTTTAAGTGCGTCCGCTTCCGCACGGGCTTTCGGATCGAATGCCAGTTTCGATTCCATCGATCGCGCATCGGCACCGTCGAGTTCGCCATCGAGGTACGCGACGAGGTCGTCGTTCGGATCGTCGGGAATATCGCTAACCATTCGGGTCACCGGATTCGCGGGAAGTTCACTCGGAGGCCGGCGGTGGGTCGCCATCCATATAAATGTACGCTTGCAACATCTCGCGGAGCCTCGCGCGTGCGCGGTTCAACAACGACTTCACCGCCATCGTCGATAGCCCCATGACATCGGCAATTTCCGCGTAGCCCATGTCCTCAAATTTATTTAACACGACTGCGACGCGCTGGCGTTCGTTCAACTCGTCGAGCGCGCGGCGCACGACGGCGGCGAGTTCTTCTTGTTGAATCTGGTGCGCAGGTGGACGATCGCGTTCGGATGCGAGTTGCTCGGCGGGCCGCGGTCCGAGTGGGCCGGAATCGCTCGCGTTCAACTGGATGTGCGGGCGACGTTTTCGGTCCCGCAGTGCGTTGATCGCCAGATTGTTCGCGATCGTGAACACCCACGTCGAAAACTTCGCCTTCGGCGTGTACTTCTTTCGCGTGCGATAGACGCGCAAAAATACTTCCTGCGCAAGGTCTTCGGACTCTTCTTTGGTGCCGACGAGGTGGTGCATTACGGCAACGATCCGGTGCTGGAACCGTTCGACGATTTCGGCGAATGCAATCGGGTCGTCTTGGTCGCGTACGCGCAGCATCAGGCGGACATCGGGGTCGCGAACGGCCATCATCGCGCTGGTTTGGCCGGTCGCCATAAAAGGAGTGCCAAGGGTGTTACGGGGAAACCGTCGCCGGAGCCGTTTCCGATAGTGTATGGCCTGCGGGTGCAAGCGTACCCTTCTCGGCTTCGCGGCGTAATTGGCCGCACGCGGCATCGATCTCGGCCCCACGCCGCTTCCGCACTTTCGCCGTCACCCCGGCCCGATTGAGCTCCTCCAGGAACGCTGTCAGGTCGGCCTCGGATGGCCGCTTGAACGTCAGGTCGGTCACGTTATTCCACGGGATCAAGTTCACGTAGGCTTTTCGGCCGCGCAATAGCCGTGCCAGTTGCCGCGCGTGTTCGAGTTGGTCGTTCATCTTCCCAAGTACGACGTATTCAAACGTCACTTGCCGCCCGGTCTTCGCGTAAAAGTCGTCCGCCGCCGAAAGAATTTCCTCGATGCCTGTCTTCGTGTTCGTGGGGACGATCTGCGTACGGAGCGCATCGTTCGGTGCGTGCAGGGAAACCGCGAGGTGGTACTGCTTGCCGGACTCGGCGAGTTGCCGGATCTTCGCGGGTAGGCCAACCGTGGAAATCGTAATGTGCCTTGCCCCAATGCCGAGGCTATCCTTGTCGCCCGCAATCTTGAGGGCTTCGAGCAAACACTCGAGATTCGCGAGCGGTTCGCCCATACCCATCACGACGATGTGCGTTAAACGGGTGGCACGATCCGTATTCGTCGTGTTCGCGTCGGTGAGGTTCCGCAACAACACGAGTTGTTCCAAAATCTCGCCGGTCGTCAGGTTGCGAGCAACGCCGTTGATGCCACTGGCGCAGAACACGCAGCCCATCCCGCAACCGACTTGCGTGCTAATGCAGGCGGTTGCGCGGCCATCGTCTTGAATCAGCACGCACTCGATCATGCGGTTGTCGTGCAACCTCAGTACGAGTTTGTGCGTATCGTCTCGTGCGGTGAGGTGGTGTTCGACTCGCGTACTGAACAGGTCGTAGCTCTCGGCTAACGCGGGCCGAAGGTCTTTCGGCAAATCGGTCATCGCCTCGAAACTCGTTGCACGTGCGTGCAACAGCCAACGGCGAATCTGTTTCGCCCGCATCGGTGGCTGGTTGCGTTCAGCAAGCCACGCGCGCAAATCGTCCATCGCGCAGTCGAGCAATCCCGGTTTCGGGGCAGGCGGGGCAGTGTCATTCATCAGTGGGAGTAAAGCAATCATACGGTTATCTTAATCCGCACCGCCCCACAAGGAAAGCAGGCGAAGTCGGGAAGTGCGGCGAGGCGTGGGCAGGAATAATTTTCCGCACTCATCGTTTCTGGAAAATCGCTGTGAGTGACCGATTGGAGAGGACGTATAGCACGCCGTTGGCAAATACGGGAGGGGCAATCAAGCTCCTATCCATCTCGTGCTTCGCAATTAACTTTCTTGTTTTTGATAACTCAAGTATGTGGACGTCACCCGAATCCGTGGCAACATAAATCTTGCCATCGACCACGAGTGGGTTACCGTAACCTCGTTCTTTCACATCGTGTGCCCAATACAGTTTGCCAGTTCGTTCGTCGAGACAGTGAACGACGCCGTAGCCATCTACCGAGATCACGAGTCCGTCATGAACAGCCACTGAAGACAGCGACAAGTGCATCCGCTCGACTTCCTTCAAATCTTTCCCGTCGAACTGCCAAACGACTCCAGAGTTCGGATTCGGTTTACTCTTCGATTCTTTAGATTCGTCGTACAAAACGGGGCTAATATCGCCCTTCTTCGTGGGATCGATGCAAAACAACCGCCCTGGCGCGAAGTTGGTTTCCGGGTCGCGGCCCGTCGCGAAATAGATTCGTCCGTTTGCATGTACCGGCGTCACTACGACGCTATTCAACGCGCTGTCGGCATCCAATCTGTTAAAGACCCCCGAACTGTTTTTCGGGTTGGAGTCGAACTTCCAAATCGACGTAAGCAACTGAAATTTAATAACTGTCCCATTTGGCGGGAATGGCACGGTAGTTCCATGCGGGGAGTTCTTCGTCGAAGCGGATCTTCAT
>JAYVXI010000229.1:0-3961 GCA_043785305.1 Limnoglobus sp.
GAGCGTGATCTTGCACTGCGTCGTTTGGAACGTGGACTGCATGAAGTGCTCCAACGGTAGCGATTCGCAGTATTCGCGCGCCGCTTGCTCGTAGAACAATATGTCGGGATTCGTCGACTTCACGGCCATGTGTGGCACTCCAGTTCTGATGACAAATTTATACCACGAACGGGAACGCGAGGATAGACGCAAACGACAAAACCCCCTCTTTCGGAGGGGGTCTTTCGCGAATTCGGCTCGTGTGGCTTTACGCCTTTGGCGCTTTCGGTGCCTTGGCGGGTGCCGCTTCTTTTGGCGGTGCGGCGGCGAGGGCTTTCAGCTTCTTCGACAGCCGCGACTTCAGGCGGGCGGCCTTGTTCTTGTGGATGTAGCCCTTCTCGGCGGCGCGATCCAGCGACTGGACGACGACCTTCGCATCGACGCCGATCTGTGCGGTGTCGGTGCCTTTCATGCTCAGCGTCAGCGTTTTGCGCTTCTCGCGGATCGCCTTGGCGACGACGCGATTGCGGCGGCGGCGCTTGTCGTTCTGGCGTAATCGTTTCTCTGCACTCGGCGTGTGTGGCATCGGTTCCTCGGTTAAAATCGCTGTGAATGAAGCTTTGTATTGGAATTAAACGGTCACGGCCCCGACCTTGTAGCGGATGAACTTCGCGGGCGTCAGGCCCAGCTTCGTCAGCACCTGGCCGACCGTCTGGCCGGGGTACTTCGCGGCGTTGGCCATCGGTTGTTCGGCCAACACGATCTCCGCGAGCCACGTCTTGAGCTTGCCTTCGGCAATCTTCTCGATGATGTTCGCAGGCTTACCGGCGTTCTTCGGCTCGTTCTCGATCTGCGACATCACGACGGCGCGTTCCTTCGCCATCAAGTCGGCTGGGACTTCGCTCGTGACGATGTATTGCGGGTTCATCGCGGCAATGTGTGCGGACACATCGCGGAGGATTTCGGTGGTGCCACCGGTGCCGGTGCAGTGCAACAGCACGCCGACGGTCCCGTCGTGGTGGACGTACTGGCCGAAGACGCCGCCGCTGAGCCGCGTGAAACGATGAACGATCATCTTTTCGCGGATCACGCCGACGACTTCGTTGATTCGGTCTTGCACCGTGCCCGTCCCGTGCTTCTGCGCCAGAAGCGCCGGAACGTCTGCGGCATCGCTGGCAATCAGGTGTTTGGCCACGTCGGCGGCGAGCGCAATGAACTGATCGCTCTTCGCGGACGGTGCGGATTCGCAGCGGAGTTCGACGATCGCGGCCACGTTCGTGGCGGCATCGATCGCGATCCCGACGCGACCTTCGGCCGTCTCGTTGCCCTCGCGCTTCACCGTCGCCTTGGCGAACTGGCTGCGGAGGATTTCGACGGCCTTGTCCATGTCGCCGTTCGCTTCCACGAGTGCTTTTTTGCACTCCATCATCGGTAGATCGGTCCGCTTGCGCAGTTCGTTGACGGCGGCGGCGCTAATCGTGCTCATATCGTCCTCATCCTAACGTGAACCCCGCGTGAAAACGGTCAGGGTGTGCATATGGTATAGGAAAACACCCCCGGATTGACCGGGAGCTTTCCTGTCGTGATTATCTTCAAATGGACCACTTACACGGCGGGTTGGTTCGCCTCGGGTGCGGCCGGCGTTGCGTGTGGCGTCGTCGGCATTGGCGGGGTCGGCTTCGGAGCGGGCTGACGCGGCTTCTGCAAGCTGGCTTGCTGTTCCGGCGACAGCGACGCGCGGCCTTCCAGAATCGCTTCCGCCATCTTGTGCAGCACGACTTCAATCGAACGGATGCTGTCGTCGTTGCCGGGAATTGGCAAGTCGACGGGGTCCGGATCGGAATCGGTGTCGATCAGCGCGACGGTGGTGACGCCCATCCGCTTCGCTTCCTTCACCGCGATGTGCTCTTTCTTCGGATCGACGATCAGAAGCACTTCGGGCAGGCGGGTCATTTCGCGGATCCCGAGCAAGTTGCGGCGAATTTTCAGGAGTTCGCGGCTCAGCGTCGAGACCATCTTCTTCGAGTACTTGCGGATCTGTGCCGTTTCGGGAGCTTGGTTGAAGTCCATCTTCCCGGCTTCGGTCATCTTGCCCGCAATGTAGGCGTTCATGTCGTGCTTGCCGGGGTTATCGCCCTCGGGGAGCCACATGTTTTCGAGTTCTTTGAGGCGGTTCAACCGCGAACGAATCGTACGGAAGTTCGTGAGGATTCCACCCAGCCAGCGCTCGCTGACGTATGGCATCCCACAACGGGCCGCTTCGCGTTCGACGATTTCTTTGCCTTGGCGTTTCGTGCCGACGAACAGAACGAGCTGCCCCTTCGAGACGACTTGGGACAAGTAGCGATACGAGCGGAGCATACCGCGAACGGTTTCTCGCAAATCGATGATGTGAATGAGGTTGCGCTTACCGTAGATATACGGCCGCATTTTCGGATTCCAACGACTCGCACGGTGACCGTAGTGAACACCAGCATCGAGCAGTTCTTTTACGTCGACGAGAGCCACAGACAAACCTCCTGGGGCACACGCAGCATCGAGGGCACGACGCGCATTCATGACCCGCGTTAAAACCGAGAACGCCTCCAACACAGTTTCTGAGGCGGAAGTTGGTCGGTATATCCATTCGGCGCGAAGAGTCCAGAGCGCGAACGCCGTTGGCGTTCAATTCACGTAACGATCGAGGTCGATTCCACGGTCAGCGAAATACTGCTTGATAGTGATTTCTTTGGTCTCAAATCGGCAATCCACACCCATCTTGGGAAACCCGCCGCTGTCGTAAACTGGAGAGGTGATAACTCCTCCGGGTGGATACTTAGGGAGTATGTACTTTATTGCCAGATATTCAGCATACGCATCAATGCCTACAATCGCTTGTTTCGTCCATGCTATCAATTCGTCTCCTGTTACATGAGCTGTTTCGGTGAAGTGTTTTCTATCGCTCGGTCGGCGATAATCACGTACAACAAATATCGTTTTACGTTGCTCATCCTTGCCGACAAACACAGTCGAATGGTGCGTCCATTCTGTGCGAATCTCACGTACTTTTTGATACCACGACACGTCTCCCAGTGCAGTTGATATCCCAGTGTCGATATCGCCGGTTTGTATCTTCTTCGACAGAGCATTAAAGCTCGAAGGAAGTGATTGAGAAGCTTTGCTTCCGAAGTTTGCAGCTACATCAGCTAACCCATATAATGCGTTCACTGTTGCTTCAACCGCAGCTTTGAGACGGACCTCTGGAATGCGATCTGGTATCGAAATTCGAGAATCATTTTCGTATGGTTGGGAACTTGAATTCTCGTATGCGCATATAAGTCTGGGCAGGTCTTCGCACATAACATAGACAATTTCACGTTTGGCCGTCCAGTCATCCACTAGGGTGTAAAACAGAGTTTCTCCTGAACGAAGCTTCGTTGCGACTCGCAGCAAGTCGAAGGGTGTCATGAGCTACTCAATCCTGGTGTTGTGGCCGAATTTGAAATCATTCTTCGCGCGAGATCATTAGTTAGTTAGCTAATAATTGGTTCTGATAATCCCAACTTGTAAAACTCCAAAGTCGCCAACCTCGTCAGTAGCTGGATGGCCTGGAAGATGCTCGTTTTGCCGCAGCCGTTGGGGCCGACTAACACCGTCATTCGAGACTGGAAATCGATTTTTACATCTCGAAGGGCTTTGAAGTTCTGGAACTTTGCGCTGGTAATCATCGGTCGCCTTCACCTTCTCCAGAAAGCACGTGCCGCCGAATGTGAGAATGTCGCAATTGTATCAGGCACGCAACTGCGGTTCCACCCGACGCTAAATCCGTCCGAGCCATCGACGTGCGCTTCGGATGGGAAAAATCTGGTAACTCTCCAGTGACATGGTAAAATCCGGCATGGTTCATAGTTCTACTGTATCGTTATCGTTTTTGCTCGTTCTTTAATGGTGGCGGCAGGTTACGTCTGCGATAGCGGTAGTAACGTGCCGATTCGATTCGCTG
>JAYVXI010000230.1:0-3890 GCA_043785305.1 Limnoglobus sp.
ACAACGCCGCGCGACCCGCTGGTTGCAGCGAATCGAATCGGCACATTACTACCGCTATCGCAGACGTAACCTGCCGCCACCATTAAAGAACGAGCAAAAACGATAACGATACAGTAGAATTAAGAACACGCCATCTGCGAGTTGCGACAATACCGAGCAGGCGAGGAGACCACAGATTAACTCTTGCATGTCGCTAAAAGTCACGCAATTGACGACATGCTCTCGTTCTTCCAGACCGTCCGGCAGGTCGCCACCATAGTGTTCCGCGAGCGGACCGAAGTACCACTCGAAACCCGATGGCTGCCCGCGGTATGTCGCGGGAAGATAACCCGTGTGCTGACGTAAGTCGCCCGCAACCTCTAGCACAATGCCGACTCCGGCTCGATCGAGCGCGAGCTGCCATTGCGCAATCGATGGCATCTGGGTGTCGCGTACGAAGAAGTAGGAGTCGACGGACATGGTGCGCTTTCGTTAAACGTGAGCCGAAGCAACCGCCCTCGGCAGATCGCACAGGTCGCCGCTGATGTAGAGGTGGTGCCACAACTGCGTGGCGGTGACGGCGGTTAGGCCCATTTCGAGGCCCGTTCGCGCGAAGCCGCGGCGCATCGTGCCGACTTTCACCGACGCTTTCTCCACCGCTTCATAGTCGAAGTAACCGGTTTTTGCCATCGACTCGCGGCTCATCACTTGCTGAATCCACGGTTCTTTGCCGCCCATCGCGAAGGCGTCCATCGGTGCGCGGAACATGTGCTTCTTCCGCCACGCGACTTCCTTCGGCAGCCAGCGTTCGGCGACTTTACGCTCGATGTATTTGTCCGTGAGGCCACGCAATTTCCAGCGCGGGTGCAGCGTCGCCAGGAACGAAAGCACGTCTTCGTCGAGGAACGGATATCGCGCTTCGACGGAGGAATGCATCGCCACGCGGTCCCCCTTCGAGGCCATGAGGTGGCCGGGGAGCATGATGCGGGCACCGAGCGACATTTGCCGGTTGAACGGCGACCAGCGGCGGAGGTTCGGCGAGAGTTCGAGGTCTTCAAATGCCGAGTGCGACAGCATTTTTTCGCGAAGTTCGCCGCTAAAGAAGCGGATCTTGTTCATGCTCATGAGGCCGTAACAGTCGACCCAGCCGTTGTGCCCGCCGAGGACTTCGTGCGTACGGCGAATTTGCTCCATTGGGAACATCGGCTGGCCGGTAAGCCGCGCGCCGAGCCGTCGTAACCGCATCGCCATTCCGGGGATAATGTCGGTATACCCCAGGATTTTGTGAATTTTGAACCACGAATACCCCGCCATCCACTCGTCGGCTCCTTCGCCGGTGAGCGCGACTTTGTAGCCGTTCTGGTGGACGGTTCGTGCCAGGTGCATTAGGCCCAAGCACGATGTATCGATCACGGGGCACTCGGCCGCCGCGATCAACTCCGGGTAGTCGGCACGCAGTTCGTTCGGCCCGCACGGCACCACGATCGGATCGCAACCGAGCGACTTCGCCACGCCGAGCGCCAGCGATTCTTCGTCCAGCCCTTCGCCTTTTACGGAGATCGTGAACGTCGGAATCGGCCGACCGAGTACCTTGTTCGCCATCGCCACGACCAGCGACGAATCGACGCCGCCACTGAGGTACGACACCACCGGCACGTCGGCCCGCAGACGCCGCTGCACTGCACGCAACAGCACGTCTTCAAAGGCGTCAATCGTCTTTTTCTCGTCGCGGCCGTAGTCTTCCTGCCCCGCATCGGGATAGTTCACTTCCCAATAAATGTGCTGTTTCACGGCTTCTTCGACGCGGGTGCGGCCGAGTTTCAGGTGCAAGTAGCGGCCGGGTAGCAGTACCTGAATGCCCTCGAATACCGTCATCGGGCCGGGCATCGCGAAGAAGGTGAAGATGTGATTCAGCCCGCGCAAGTCCGGCTTCGCCGTCACGAGGCCGCTCGCCAGGATTGCCTTGATTTCCGAGGCAAACAACAGCCAGTCCGAGCCATCGTGGCGAATCGTCGTGTAGAAGAGCGGGCAGATGCCGGCGCGGTCGCGGCCGAGCACGACTTCGTTCGATTTCGAGTCCCATACGCAGACGGCAAACTGCCCGCGCAGGTGGTCGAACAGCTTCTCGCGGTGGTCTTCCCAGAGGTGCGGAATGATCTCGGTATCGGTGTGCGTGCGGAACTGGTGGCCCTTACTTTCCAGGGCCGTACGCTTCTCCGGGTAATCGAAGAACTCGCCGTTGAAGACCGTCCAGATGCTGCCATCTTCGTTGGAAATCGGCTGTTTGCCGTCGGCCAAACCGACGATGCTGAGCCGCGTGTTCGCGAGGTGCAAGCCGTCGCGGTCGAGGAAGCCGTCTTCGTCCGGCCCGCGGTGGTAGATGGCCTTGGCCATCGCGGGCACGACCCCACGCGGTGCGGGCCGTTTCCCCGACAGATCGATCATCCCTGCGATCCCGCACATGTCCGCCCCTCGTATCGCGGTGGAAAGTGTCGTTATACCCGGAACGCGGTTGGCCGGGTAGCGGACTCGAAATGCCCTTCTCGAATTGACGTAAGTCACAATTGCGGAGGCTCGAAAACCGTTTTTTGGGGTGTTTTTTCGGTTTTCGCGACCCGAAAACGCGGCTTTTCGATCGCGATCCACTGTTCCGTATTCCGTATATCGAACTCTCGTCGTGGGTTATGTCGAAAGGGGTCGATTCGAGAATCGGCGCAAATAGCGACCAAAAATCGACCGAGTGCGACATAAAATCGACCGACCACGACACAAAATCGACCGAGCACGACATTCTCACGACACTTGGAGACACTTTCACGACACTTCGAGACACCTCGCAAATGTCGACTTACGTCGGATCGCCTTGGATTTTTTGACTTCGCGCAATCGCATGGGCGACGGGTTTTCCGACACTATCGCTCGCCGAAAAAATCTCTGATTATTTCGATCTTGGCTCTTGCAATCGCTATCTCACTCGGTTACACTGCTTTCAACCACAAACTTCCCCACGTGGAAATGACATCGTTATGGATGCTCAATCCGCAGCCGATCAGCGATCAGCGATCAGCGATCAGCGATCAGCGATCAGCGATCAGCCGAGCGCTTCGGCGTGTCGTTGAAGTGGCGCTCGGTGCGCTACTTCTAACGGCAGGGGCATTGAAAACTTATGGTCTCAGCGTCTCGCCGTTGCCGAGTGTTGGCGGGCTTTCCGTGCCGGCGGTGCAATACTCGGTGGTGACGTGGGAATTCGTGCTGGGATCGTTGCTGGTGCTGGGCGCGTTCCGCCCGTTGCCGTGGATTCTGGCGATCGGCACGTTCTTCGCATTCGCGGTGGTCAGCGGCTATCTCGGGATGATCGGGCAGGCGAATTGCGGTTGTTTCGGCGCGATCAAAGCCAGCCCGTGGGCCGCGTTTGCAGTCGATCTCGTTGCGGTGGCGGCACTCTCGATTGCGAGGCCGAGTCGCAATGAATGGCAGATAGCGACGATCAAACCGTTGCTGCTTCGCACGGCGGTTCTGCTCGGTGGCGCGTTGGCCTCGTTTGCAATCATCGCGCTCGGTTGCACGCTGTTCTTCGGCTCGATCTCCGCGACTTTAGCCACATTACAAGGCGAATCGCTCTCAGCACCCTCCTACGTACACTTCGGTAGCGCCAAGCCCGGCGACCGCATCGAACAAACCATTACGATCAAGAACTGGACCGCGAAACCGGTTCGGCTCATCGGCGGCACCAGCGATTGTTCGTGCGTCACGACCAGCGAAATGCCACTGACAATCCCGTCTGGCGAATCCTTAACACTCACAATTAAATTAGCCGTCCCCGAATCGAACGCCGGTGCGTTCACGCGCATCGCCTCGATCTGGACCGACTGCGACCAACAACGAACCATACCGCTCCGCCTGGGCTGCCA
>JAYVXI010000231.1:0-3889 GCA_043785305.1 Limnoglobus sp.
CACTCGTCGTCGGTAATATCACTGGGATACGGTTGGCGTTCAGTGTTCATAGCCTATTCTACCGCCACCACTCGCGTTAAGTGCATAACAGGCTCTAGGTCGCGGGCACTACCCTCGTACCTGGGCGGAGGCGCAACAACAGCACCAGCTTCTGTACACGGATCGCGTTCGCGATCTCCAACGAGGGTGAGCAAGATAACTCTAATCGGACTCGTTCGGTGATTGCCGCGCGTGGGGTATGCGGTCATAATGCGTAGAACGACCCTGCGTCGGATTGTTCTCTCCCGTCATCTGCCAGGACTCCCCCGATATGGCGATCGACGCCAAGTGCCCCTTCTGTGAAAAGCCGTACCGGCTGAAGGACGATTTCGCCGGGAAGAAGGTGACCTGCGCGAATCAGGACTGTCGCAAGCTGTTCGTGGTGACGCCGTCGGCGAACGGCGTGCCGAAGCCCGTCGTCAAAGCGCCCGTGAAAATCGACGCCGAGACGCTGGCGGCGCAGGCACTTGCCGATGATCCCGATGCGGCGAGCAACGTGCCGATCGATGCGCGCATCATCGAGATGAAGTGCGCGATCTGCGATTTCGCGTGGGACGTGCCGTGGATCACGCAAGGCAAGAACACACTTTGCCCCGATTGCAAACATCGCCAGAAGGTGCCGGAACAGAAGGAACTCAAAAAAGCCGACTGGCGCGACAGCTTGGGCGGGCGGCCGAGTCAGGCGAAAGTCGAAGAACTCGAAGGCGTCACCGATGCCAAACAAGCCCGCATGGTGTCCGGGGAAGCGCTTCGCCAAACGGGCATGTTCAAGCAAGAGTACGAGCCGCGACCAACCTCGTTCTACGTGAAGATCGCCGCCATCACGCTGTTCGCCATTACGGCAATGGCGGCGATCGTCATCATGCGAAATCGACGCAGTACGGAAACCAAAGAACTGCGAATCATCGACGACATCGTGAAAGCCATCGATGCCGACGAACTGAAAGACCTGCCGCTTTACCGCGCCACGCTGCGGCTTTCCGCAGGGGAATTCGAGGCGCGTGCGGGCAAAGACAAGAAGGATCGCGACCGTGCGGTCGAGTTCTTCAACGCCGCAATTGCCGACCTCAATGCCGCGCCGAAGACCGCCGAACGCGAGATGCTGTACGGCGAACTCGCCGTTGCAGTGCTGTTGCTCGGCGGCGAAGGCGTCGATGTCATCGATCAAAAGAAACTCACCTGGTTACCGCAACAGAACGGGAATTCGCGCGCGAAAGTGCGACCGAGCAAAGCCGAGGAAGAAGGCGTGCAGGGTCAGTTTCGCCGCGTCGTGCAAGGGCTGCAAAGTTCGCGTGCGGACTTCGAACTGCGCACGGCGGTGTTCCGCCGAGCCGCCCGCGAACTGTTGAAAGTGAACCAGATCGAAGTGTTGCGCTCGAACCTACCCGCTGCATTTACGGAACTCGAACAGTACGAAGCCGAGGCGCAGATCGGCCTGGAATGTCTGCGTGCCGGGCAGATGGCGACGGCGAAGGAGATCGGCGAAAAGCTGCAAAAAGCCCTCGCGTCGGGGACGCTGAAACCGGCCCCGACGCCGGTATCCGCACAGGCGCTGTGGCTCGCGCTCGATCCGCCGATCAAAGGGCCATCGCTTGCATCGGCACCGACGTCGGCGGGGGAAATTTCCGATGGTACGCGGCTGGCGTACACCGCATTCCACATGTTGAAAAACAACCCGTCCGAAGCGAAGGCGATCGCGACGCGGCCCGGGCGTGCCGACTCGCGATTGCGTGCCTTGGCACTCGCGGCCGAGTGGTCCGACAAGCCCGGCGAGTTCGTCGATGAAGCGGTGAAAATCACTTCGGTCGAAGGCAAAAAGAAAGATGCAGCGATTCCCCCAATCACGCTCGTGCGGCTGGCGCAATTTGCCGCTCGCGCCGGCGTCGCCGATCAAGCCGACGACTTCGCGAAGCTCATCTCCGACGATGGCTTGAAGGCGTGGGCGCGGGCCGAGATTTTGCGGAACAAACTTGCCGCCGATCGCGGCCAGCAACCCCCCGATGAAGCCGCCGAGATACCGGCCGACCTCGCAGACTTCAAGAAGTTTCGCCTCGGCCACGCCTGGGGTCGCCTGCAATTGGCGCGGCACACGGCACTGAAAAACGGCAAACTCGATTTGGCTAAAACATACAGTAGTCAGTGGCCCCGCAACACGATCGCGCCGTTCGGCCTTGCCGGGGTCATGCTCGGCGTGCAAGACGCGGAGCGAAGGTAAACGTAGCTCACGCGGCTCGCGTGTGCGTGTGATGCCCCGCACGCGAGCCGCGTGCGCTACCTCAGTATCCCAACCGGAGAATCTCATGCGCATGCCGAATGCCGTTGAATATGCTGCTGCTTATCTCAAAGGGGCCGCCGATTTGCGGAATGCCGTCAGTGGCATGACGCGCGAGCAACTGCTCGCTCGCCCCGTGGCGGGCAAGTGGAGTACGCTCGAAGTCGTCGCGCACCTTGCGGACTTCGACCCGATCCTCGTCGAGCGAATGAAACGCATTCTGGCGCTCGATAACCCGTCGATCCTCGCCGCAGATGAAAATCTGTTTGCCAAGGAACTGCACTACCAAGACCGCGATGTGAACGAGGAACTCGCGGTCATCGAAGCCACGCGCACTTCAATGGCGCGAATCATCGGCAAGCTGACGCCGGAGCAATTGCAGCGGACCGGCACCCACAGTCTGAAGGGGCCAATGGTACTCGAAAAGATCATTCAAATGGGCATCAACCACATCAACAATCACATGCCGTTCATCGTCGATAAGAAGAAAGCCCTCGGGATCGCGTGACAAATGGAGTGCGGATCGGCCCGAGCATTCCGCTATGATTCGAGTGTGACAAAAGGCCGAATGGGTGGGAATGACCAGGCGACTCGACGATTGAATTGTGCAGCCACATAGGCATAATCCGACGCGCCGATCGAGGAACTGGGCCATGATCTTGCAACTCGAACAACAAATAAAAACCGCTTCACCGGCGGCAGCGGTGAAAGAAGCGCCCAAAGACGGCAAGTAATCGTTTTGAGCAGTGAGATCTTCGCTTATCGCAGTCTCTTCAAAGGCATCGCTTCACAGGCGATGCCACACGTTCTCACTCGATTGCGTTCGCATCCCCTTCAAAATAAAATTCACATCGAAGCCCGTGCCGGGTATAATTAGCGGAAATGTCGGTGCGAGCCGCGCCGACATCGTTCGCCCCATCTTTGCGGTCGCGTTCGGGGGAAAGGATTTCTGCGCAACGCAATTGTCGCTCGCTTCGCCTTCACAGATTTTCAACTCGGGCACCAGAGCCGACCCAGAGGGGTCGTGGAGGATTCGATGATTCTTACCCGGCCCTACGTGTTGGTGGTAGACGACTTGACCGACGCAGCCGACAGCATGGCTGCCCTACTCGCGATTTGGGGATACGACGCCGAGGCCAAGTATTGCGGCGATTCCGCACTGTCTGCGATTTGCGTTCGCCGTCCCGCCGTCGTGTTACTCGACATCGGCATGGCCCCGATGGACGGCTTCACCTTCGCCGCCCACGTCCGCGAACTCGCCGGTTGCGAACGCCTAAATATCGTCGCGATCAGCGGGTATACAACCGACGACTATCGGGACCGTGCCCTCGAATTGGGCATCGTCGAATACCTGTTCAAGCCCGCCGACCTCAGCCAACTTCACGTATTACTGGGCCAACTGATCCCACAACCGCTACGCTCGGTGACAATCGCCCCACGCAGCCGCGCACAGCGCCCGGCGGAAATGGTGATTTGGTAAACGAGCCACCGGGATGAACCCTATCGCGTTCGGCACGGCGTTTGCCGTGCTTGGTCCGAGCCCAAAATGAGATTGGAGCTACGTGCCGATCGACCTCG
>JAYVXI010000232.1:0-12318 GCA_043785305.1 Limnoglobus sp.
CTCTTCGGCCGCGACCTACGGCGTCTGATTGTTGGAAATACGATCAATCCCGTGAACGATGAAGAATTGGCTTGTTCATCGCAGCAGTGATTTCACTCGTAATGAATCTCGTCGTTGCTCTTTCAAGGAAATGAATTCCATGACCCAGCTCGGCTTTTACAACACGAACCTGCCGCCGCACCTTCGCCACCTGAAAGAGGAAATCGAAGGCTATGCACGCGGCTACGGTCTCGACTTTTACGAAACGATCTTCGAAGTCGTCGATGCCGACGATCTCAACGAGATTGCGGCGTACGGCGGCTTCCCGACGCGGTTCCCGCACTGGTCGTTCGGGATGCAATACGAAGAGCTCAGCAAGAGCTACAGCTACGGGCTGTCGAAGATCTACGAGATGGTCATCAACAACGACCCGTGTTACGCCTACCTGATGCGCTGCAACCACACCGTCGACCAGAAGTTGGTGATGGCGCACGTGTACGGCCACTGCGATTTCTTCAAAAACAACGCCTATTTCGGGCACACCACGCGCAAGATGATGGACGAGATTGCCAACCACGGCAACCGCATTCGTCGCTACGCCGAGCGGTTCGGCAACGAGGAAGTCGAGAAATTCCTCGATCGCTGCATGTCGGTCGACGACCTCATCGACATCCACTCGGTGGCGATCCGGCGGCGCGACGACCCGATGAAACACCCGCCCTCGCAGACCGGCGACGACGAGGAAGAAACCGACGACAAGCCCGTGCGGTTCAAAGCGAAGGACTACCTCGCCGACTTCGTCAATCCGCCCGAACAACTGCGACTGGCCGAGGAAGAAAAGCGCCGCGCGAAGACGAATGTGCCGCACTTCCCCGAGCGCCCAGAGAAGGACGTACTGCTGTTCCTGATCGAACACGCCCCGCTGAAAAGCTGGCAGCGCGACGTACTTTCCATCGTCCGCGACGAAGCGTATTACTTCTACCCGCAGGCGCAAACGAAGATCGCGAACGAGGGTTGGGCATGCCTGCAAGCCGGGTCGCTGGTGCTGACGGATCGCGGCATTCTGGACATCCGCGAGATCGCCGAGAGCAAAAAGACACTCAGTGTGTCCGATGGCGAGCAACCGCAAGCCGTGCTCGATTGGGCGGTGATCCCGAACCGCGAAACGGTGACGGTCGTCACCCGGCGCGGCTTGAAAATCAGCGGTTCTATCACGCACCGCGTCATCGCCGGTGATGGCGAATGGAAACGCCTCGATGCCTTTTCCGTGGGCGACCGCATCCGATTCGCGCGCGGAACGCAACTCTGGGCGAAATCGTACGTGAAATGTAACTGGTCGCCGAACGTGCGGATCACAGTCGAGAACATCTGTGAACAAGCCGATGTGAGTATGCGAACACACTATCGGCATCTCGATGGAAAAAAGATCCAGTCGGCGGCCACACTCGAACCGCTCGTCGCGAAACACCGCGAGGAGATGAGCGTTCATGGCATGACGATGCTGAAGAAACGAACTCGCGTTCGATTGCCAGAAACCGTCGACGAATCGTTTGCGGCGTTCCTTGGCTACCTCACTGGCGATGGCCACATCAGCGACCGGAAACGCACGATTGGCTTGACGACGGGCGACGAATCGCAAGCCGATCATTTCGTCGAACTCGTGGTGTCGCTGTTCGGTATCGTGCCGCGGAAAACGTGGGACGTGTCGAAGTGGCGTATCCGTTTTAGCTCGCGAACGGTTCAGGAATTCCTCGTGTCGCTCGGTCTGAAGACGGGCTTTGCCGCGCGCCAGAAAACGGTTCCCGATTGCATCCTACGTTCGCCGAAAGCGGTCGTGGCGGCGTTCCTGCGGGCGCTCTACGACTGCGATGGCTACGCCGGGCCAGCGGGCGTGATCCTTTCGACATCGAGTACTTCGATGAGCGAAGTCGTGCAAATCCTCTTACTGAACTTCGGCATTCTGTCGTCGCGTCGCCTTCAGAAAGACGATTGCTGGCACGTCTTCACGCTGGGACAATCGGCGGAGATGTTCGAGCGAGAAATCGGTTTCGGACTACCCCGCAAGCAGAAGCGGTTGCAGTCGTACATCCAGGATCGCAAGTGGTTCAAAGTGGAAGCGGACGATGACGAGGTAGTGTCAGTCGAATGCGGTCGCGCCGATGTCTACGACATCACGGTGGCGAACACGCATCGCTACGTGGCGGCGGGGTTCGTCAATCACAATAGCTACTGGCACAGCACGATGATGACGCAGAAGGTGCTCGAGCCTGCGGAACTCATCGACTATGCCGACCATCACTCGGGGACGATGGCGACGAGTTCGCAGCGGTTGAACCCGTACAAGCTCGGCATCGAGTTGCTGCGCGACATCGAACGACGCTGGAACATGGGGCAGTTCGGCCCCGAATGGGAAAACTGCGACGATCACGAAACGAAGATGAACTGGGACAAGCAACTCGGCCTCGGTCGCGCCAAGATCTTCGAGGTGCGCAAAATCCACAACGACATCACGCTGATCGACACGTTCCTCACGCCGGAGTTCTGCCGCGAAAACAAACTGTTCTCGTTCAACTATCAGAACCAGACGAAAAACTACGTGATCGAGTCGCGCGAATTCCAGAAGGTGAAGCAACGGTTATTGTTCAGCCTGACGAACTTCGGCAAGCCGTGGATCTACGTCGTGAATGGAAACCACCGGAACCGCGGCGAGTTGCTGTTGCGGCACGAGTATAATGGGGTAGAGTTGAAAATGACGGAGGCGCACGATGTGTTGTCGAACGTACAGTTTCTGTGGGGCCGTCCCGTCCATCTGGAAACCGTCGTCGACGACAAGCCGACGCTGTTGAGCTTCGACGGTACCGACCGCACACAACAAGTCATTGGAGCCGAAAATGACCCTCGCAAAAACCCTGCTGTCCGAACTCAGTGACTGGAAGCCGAGCGGCGCGGGCCGCCACGTGCTGAACCTGCCCAACGCCGACGGCTGGACGACCCGCATCGAAGCCGACCACAGTGGCGTAGTCGGTTGTTTGCTGCGCGAAATTTCGATGACCCGCGACGACGCGACCGATTCCCCCGCCAACGTGCAAGTGTGGGCGACGGGCGTGGCGGATCGCGTCTCGGGGTTGCTCGAAGATCTGAAAGTGATCGAAGTCGATGCCGAGCGCGGCGAAGCGGTGTTGCGCAGCGACGATCCCACGAAGACCGGCGACACCGTCGCCTACTACGAAGTCGTGCTGACCGGCACCGATACCGCCAACGTCGCCCGCTACCAGGCCAACCGCACCGCCGGCACGAAACGCGAACAAATCCCGTTCGCGCTCACGCACGAAGTCGTAGCCAAACTCGTCGGC
The DNA here is from genome assembly GCA_043785305.1 of Limnoglobus sp. GTDB lineage: Bacteria > Planctomycetota > Planctomycetia > Gemmatales > Gemmataceae > Limnoglobus. The sequence continues at coordinate 3,333 of JAYVXI010000232.1, forward strand.
GACATCGCGGGGTAATGGCGTGGCGTGTCATCGGGCGTGGTCGTCAGCGATCTCCGGGTGTTCGACAAGTGATTTGGTAGTGATAGCCCACCGGGACACACTCGGTGGGTTTGAGATGAGAAAATTCACTTCGCTTCGCATTTCATCTATCACCTACGCGAAAATACAATAGACTGTCACAGACCTGTTTATGTTTACTCGATTTGTTGTGTATTCTAACGACATGGCCTGTACAAAATGAACGCTACTTCAACTATTGATGTCGTAAGCCATTTGCTTGCGACAGACGACGGACTTACGGTCTGCTACGATCCGCCTGTCGAGTTGGCTACTGAAGGAGTATTTGACACACTGCCGCCGGGCCTGCACCCAGAACTTTCTGCCCACCTTACACGCCGGTTCCCACGTGGTCTGTTCTTGCACCAAAGGGCTGCCGCCGATCACTTGCTCTCCGGAAAGAACACCGTGGTTGCAACACGCACCTCGTCGGGTAAATCTCTCATTTACTCGATCCCGGTTTTCCAGCAATTACTGAATGAGCCAACCTCCACAGCCTTATTCCTATTCCCACAAAAGGCCTTGGCGAACGACCAACTCCAGAAGTTCGTCGCGATGGCGGACGACATACCATCTCTCGCTAGTCTGCGGGCGTCGAATCCGAATTTAATCTCACGTTATGACGGGGCCACTCCTAAAGATCTCAGGCCGGATATTCGGGCAAGTGCCCAAGTGTTGCTTACCAATCCGGACATGTTGCACTATGCGGTCCTTGCGTGGCATGAAAAACACTGGGAGCGGTTTCTTTCACGATTACGGTATGTAGTTGTCGACGAGTGTCACGAATACCGAGGAATTTTCGGTACGAACGTGAGTTATCTGTTCCGTCGCCTGCGGGCGATGTGCAAGCGGTACGGTTCGTCTCCAACTTTCATTGCGACTTCGGCAACGGTACAATCTCCCCAAGAACATATGGAACGCCTCACGGGTCTTTCATTCGCTTGCGTTGGTCCCGATGAAGACGGAAGTAGTCAAGGGGAGCGAAAATTTTGGATGGTACGACCGGAGGAACACCCGCACGATGCTGGACGGAAGATTACACTAGCCCTCGCCGAGGCCGGACTGACTGTCATAACATTTAGTCCAAGTCGTACCGCGGCCGAGAGGATGATTGCCCGGTCAGGGCGAGACAATATGGATTCGGAACCGCCGTTCGTTCGCGTCTACCGTGCGGGACTTACCTCTTTGGAGCGTGAAGAGATCGAGTGCGGACTTCGAGACCGAACGGTTAAGGCCGTCTTTTCAACGAGCGCTTTGGAACTCGGAATCGATATCGGAGCTGTAGATGTGGTGGTGTGCGTCGGACTACCATCGACGATGATGAGTCTATGGCAGCGAGCGGGTAGAGCAGGGCGAGCAGGAAAACAGGGTGCCGTAATCCTTATCCCAGGTCAGACACCTATTGATGCCTATCACTCCGCTCACCCTGAACGGCTATTCGATCGAAATCACGAACCGCTCGTATTGAATTTGAGTAACCAACACGTTCTTCACCAACATTATGCTTGTGCCGTTAAAGAGGCATTGGACGAGACTCGGTTGGATACCGCGAGACTGGGAACACAGATTGCGGAAGTGAAAGCTCAGAGAGACGCAGGGTTACTCAGGGATGAGGTATTCTATCTGACGGACCCCCACCGAACTGTCCGTATTCGGGGGACGGGAGACGAACCGTATAAGCTCGTTTGCGATGGTAACGAGATCGGTGAGATCGATCCTTTCCACCTGCTTCGCGAGGCCCCGCGAAATGGCATCTATTCGCATGGTGGTATGCGGTATCGGGTGAAAGACGTTCAGGAGAAACAGCGGCTGGTGCATTTGTCGCGAGAGTTCAGCCCTCACTTCACTAACTCCGCTGTCCGAACGAGCATTCGGGTGCGGCGGATACCAATGCTCCGGCAACATGGGCGCGTTATCGTCGCCCAGGCGACGTTGGATGTAAACGACTTCTTGCTCGGAGTCACGGATAAACATATGTCCGGCCATGTGATCCGTTATTATCCAGGTGCCGGTATGCCAAATAACTGGCTTCCTACCGAAGGTACTATGTTGCGGCTTGAGCGCCCATTCTGGATAGAGGTAGTCGTTAAGCTCGGAGAGCCGTCTGCCAAGGCTGGATTAGAAACGACCGCTCGGTTGTTCGGAAGTTTGTTCCCAACCGTCACAGGGCCATGCGATGCGTCGGATTACTCTACAGCATCGGACACGCCGAAGGACGGGACGGCAGCAATCTATCTATACGATATGGCACGTTACGGTGTAGGGTTAGCAGTTGAGGCATTTGACCGAATGGCAGACTTGGTCGAACGCGCAGTCGAACAAATTCGTACATGCCCGTGCGGAACGGATGAAGGTTGTTTTCAATGCGTTCGTAACCCGCATGCGGAAGTTCCAGCGAGCAAGACGGCTACACTCGTGTTGATCGAGATGATCGGTATCGAACTCGCGATTACACCTACAACTTCCCAAGTCGCATCCGATGACACGATATCAATCCCTGCCAGTCTATGCCCAACTTGTCAAACGCCGCGACTGCAAACCGCTCGGTTTTGTAGCAATTGCGGCGAGAAACTGGAGGCGGCCCCATGACCTCGACATTGACGATTCCACGACTGCCATTGCTGTACCCCACCGCCCGAATTAAAGGCAGACTAATAACGCGGTTGGAAGAACAAACGCTCCGCTGGATCGTTCTCGATGCGGTGACGGCCGACGAGATGGGCCGCGAACACGTTGGGTGGTTCGTCGGGAATCATTCGGATTCTGTCACACGGATCGTTGAGAAATTCGGTCGCCTCGACGCAAACCCAGAAGGCGGTATTTGGGTAGTCGTCCCACACAGTAGAGAATCGGCCTGTGAATTATTCGTCCGCTGGCCTCATCTCGAACACGTTGTAGGACGACCAAGCGAAGATAACTCTGTGTGGCGGTCCCGAAAAGTTTGGTTTGCCATACCGGAGGACCTCAAGCAACTCATACCCTTGGTTCGAGTCAGTTCACCCGGTCTGGCAGGAGTGATCCTCCTCGACCCACACTGTCTGTTGCATAGAAGTCGGGGTGGGACCGATGCAACTGGTAAATTACATCGCAACGACCGCCCACAGCACATTGTCAACTTTCGGGCGGCTTTCAACTCCGATGAGTGGCAACCGCCGCTTTTACTTGTCACAACCAGACCAGCCAAAGCAATCGATACACAAGTCGTTGCCAGAGCGTACTGTCTGAATAGCTTTCGGTTTGTCGATGGTAGTTCGTTCGCGTGTTGGGAGGAGCCAATCGAAACTGACTAACACTAAAATGCAGTAAGTACACCATGATGGTTACCATTACCTTTCCGTACAAGCCACTTGCGGTTTTGGGTTGGTTGATTCCGATTTTAAAGCAAATAGGTTGCCATATTGCGCCGTAGTTATGCGGACTGACTCCGGGCTACTACCAATCGCGAAACGTCAAAACTCGAATTGCCTCTTTTTTGAAGCCAGACCCAATCAAACGAAACGAGCGGCAGACTTTCGTCAGCCGCTCGTTTTTGCGTTGCGAACCGGATGGTCTTAGTTCGGCTTCTTTACGTCGGGCAGGAAGCTCTTGTCGGCGGTCTTCGAGGTCGTCGTTTGCTCTTGGTGCAAATTGATCTTCGTATCGGCTCCGCCGATGGTCACGTCGAGCGTGCCGCGCAGTTTCACCGCGATCGACGATTCTTCGATGCGGCCGGTCTTCGCGTTGTACAGGAAGAAGTTCGGCTTCGCGTCGGGCTTCGGCTCTTCGGTCGTCAGCGTGCCGCCCTTGATCTTGAACAGCAACCCTTCGGCTTGATCGACGGGTGGCTTGTATGCGAGGTTCGACGACAGTTCGACGCGCTCCAGATCCTTCTTGACGGCGTCCTTACCCTTGTAGGTGTACTTCGCGGTCATGTCGTACGAACCGATCGGGCCGAGCGACATGCTCGTCTTCTTTTCCCAGGTGCCGCCGATGGCTTGTTCCGCGGCGGGGGTCATGCCGAAGGTCGGGTCGGTCATCTGCTTCATCGCTTCGTCGGTCAGCATCTTGGACAGCAGCTTTTCCATCTGGGCATTCACGCCGCCGAGCTTCTTGAGGAAGTCGCTCGTGCCATCGACCTTTTCGACGACCATGCCTTTGCCGAAGGTGATCGTAAACTCGGAGCCGACGAGCTTACCGAAGAAATCGGCGAGGCCGGGGTTGCCGGTCGCGCCCGTGTCGCTCGGGTTGGTCGAGTCGTATTTCACTTGATTACCGGCGATATCGATCGTCATTTTGACGCCTTCGATCGTCTGCTTGACGAGCCACTTTTCGCCGGTCTGCGCGGTCGGCAGCCACTTGAAGTAGAAGACTTGTTCGTGCTTCTGAACAAGGTCCGACCCGTTCATCACCTGAATCGTCTGCGTGACGATCGTGCTGATTTCCTGGTAGAACGCTTTATCCTTTTCGAGCTTGAACTCGAACTTTTGTTTGTCGCTCGCCGGTGCAGCCGGTGCGGGCGCAGGGACCACGGCGGGTGCTGGTGCGGCAGGTGGCACAACGGCGGGTGCTGGTGCGGCAGGTGGCACAACGGCCGGCGCTGGTGCGGCAGGTGGCACAACGGCCGGCGCGGGTGCGGCGGGCTTGACGGGGGGGGCCGCAGGTGGGGTTTGGGCGATGGCCGTCATAACCACACCGGCGAACGCGGCCACAGTCAGTCGGAAACGTAGTCGAAACACGTCGAACCTCCACAAGAACGGGCAGTCCGGGCGATTGCCGGCGGGCATTTCGTGAATGAATTTTGTACCTTTCAGCCGTGCGGAAACAAGAGCGAGCCGGAAAATCGGCGGGATCGTTGCGACTTCGCCTTCCGTTGCCAACCGAATCCGGTTTATTCTGCGGCACCCCTTACCGCAGCGATTGCCGAGGATGCTTCGCGATGCCACCATTACCGGAATCGATACCCCGAACGTGGCGGCAACGCTTGCGCACCCCGTTGAGAGTGCTCATCGGTTTGCTCGTCCTCGATCTCGGCGTCTGGGCATTTGCCGATGTCTGGCAGCGCCATTCGCCCGACGATTACGCGATGCGTGTGGCAGGGTGTAAGCGGCACCCGCAAGACCTCGTCATCGTCGGCGGTTCACCCGTCAGCGAAGGCATCGTCCCCGACGAACTTCGCGGCGGCGAATTTCCGCACGTTTACGCACTCGGGTTACCCGGCGGTACGACGACGGAGTTCTACCATGCATTGCTGCGATCTTGCCCAACGCCACCGAAGCTGTTGATCTACGGCATCACCGCCAGCGACATCAACGACAGCCGCAACGAACCGCACGGTCCCGCATCGCTGATGACACTCGGCGACGTTTGCGAATGGGCGACCACCCGCCCCGAGTCGCGCGAATGGGTAGTACGGCAATATCTGCTTGCGAAGGCGTCGCGGTCGTGGTCGCTGTTTCGCTATCGGCACGGCATCCGGATGTGGTCAGCGCTACAAGCCGATGCGTTGGCCCCCGGTGCGGCTCCCGAAGCCGTGCGCGAGGCCCGCGAACTGCGTAACTACGCCGACGCGATCCAGTCTGGAAATGGTTACGCCCCCGCGGCAGGGTTCGTAACGCGGCGACACGACGTCAACAAGCAGACCGGTGCCGAACTGCCGCCGTTCGCGTTCTTGAACAAGTACAAAACCGGTTCGCACTTAAAGTATTTGCACAAGCTCATCGATTGGTCGAACGCGAACGGCACGCAATTGATCCTTCTCGATATGCCCGTCACTTCGGATCTGGAATCGCAATATCCGGAGGCGTTCGCGGAGTATCGGCAACGGCTATCGGAGATCGAGCGACAACGCGGTGTCACGATCATTCGGGCACATCGCGACATCGTCGGTATCACCGATGCGGGGTTCGCCGACACAATCCACCTCAATGGCGTCGGTGCGAAAGTCCTCTCGCAATGGTTGCGGCATCGGCTGGATGAACGGAACCAGCCGAGCGAGCCGACCGACGACCGCGTGCGTGCCCAGGCCGGGGGGAGTCGGCCATGATCTTGGCATCGAAGGCGTTCTTCCTGTTCTTGCTTCTCACCGTCGTCGGCTACCACCTGCTGCGCGGCCGTACTGCGAAGTACGCCTTCCTGTTGGTCGCGAGCTATACCTTTTACGCGCTCTGTAGCCCGTGGTATTTGTGGGTGTTACTACTCCTGACCGTCACCGATTTCTTCGCCGCAAAAATGATCGAAGGCGCGAGCGATGAACGTTCGCGCAAACGCTGGCTGATACTCAGCATCGTCTCGAATCTCGGGTTGTTGGCGGCATTCAAATATACGGGCTTCGCCTACGACACCGGGCTGTCACTCGGATACCTATTCGGTTACGAAGCGGCACCGCGTGCCTGGGAGATCCTGTTGCCGCTAGGAATCAGCTTCCACACGTTTCAGGGCATCAGCTACACCGTCGACGTGTATCGCAGGCAGATTCGCGCCGTCCGCAGCTTGCTCGATTACTCGTTGTTCGTCGCGTTTTTCCCGCAGATGGCCGCCGGGCCGATCGTGCGTGCAATCGAGTTCCTGCCGCAACTGGTGCAACCGCCACGGGTGACTTCCGCACAGATCGGCGATGGCTTGCACCTCGTCGCGCGCGGCTTGTTCAAGAAGCTCGTCATCGCGGATACGCTCGATTCGCTGTTCGTTTCGCTCGTTTTTGAAGACCCGTCCAGTTACACCCCCGCTGCGATTCGCTGGGCGGTCGTGGCGTGGGCCGTGCAAGTGTATTGCGACTTCTCCGGGTATACCGACATCGCCATCGGCACCGCGAAGTGGTTCGGCTTCGAGCTACCCGCGAACTTTCACTTGCCGTACTTGGCGACGAGCATCACCGATTTCTGGCGACGCTGGCACCTGTCGCTTTCGACGTGGCTACGCGACTACCTCTACTTTCCGCTCGGCGGCAGTAAGGGCAGTGCGGCCCGAACCTACTTCAACCTCATGGCGATTTTCGTGCTGTGCGGCCTCTGGCACGGCGCGACCTGGGCGTGGATGGTTTACGGCGTCTACAACGGCGTGCTGATGTCGCTACACCGAATCTACGACCGCACTGTCAGCGGGGTGTCATGGATCGACAATTGGCGGAAAAGTACCGCATGGGCAATCGTGGCATGGGCGTTTACGTTCCTGCAATTGCTTCTCGGCTTAATCCTGATCCGCATGACGAACTGGCAATCGGGCGGGTATATCGTGCAGTCGCTGTGCGATTTCGGCCCCGTGAGCCTATTGCGGAAAGAAACCCCGCCACTAGTGCCACTGCTGATACTCCTCGGCCTGTTCGGGCATATCGCGGCTATCGTCCGCAGCCGAGTGAATGTGCGCGTGCCGAACTTCGAGTGGCCGCAAGTGACGGCCACGGTGCTGGCGATTGCCTGCGTCGTCACGTTCAGCCCCGGCGTCGGCAAGACCTTCCTGTACATTCAATTTTGAAGGATATGATTTCTGAACTCGCCTATGCGTCGTGCGAAGCACGACCAGGCGAGCGGGGTGGCGTCAGCCCCCTGATCCAACCTGTGTCGCAGACAATGTCAATTTCAAAACGACAATCTCTATCCATATACATTGTACATGATGGTGGCTGGATCAGGGTGCTCACGCACCCCGCTCGCCAAGAATGGAAAATTCACAATACATGTAGAAAATGGAGGCCGATTACGCGGAGCAAGATCGCGCGGCAGGAAAAGAGCTTTCATCGTCGCGCAAGGGAGTTGAGCCTGAAAGCGAGTGGCGAGCGACATAGCATTGACAATTCGGAAAGCGACGCTGCTTTGGAGAAATCGAGGATGGCCAACGCAACCGGTGTGCGCCGAAGTCAACGCAAAGCACCGGTCACAAGGGCGGGTTACCGCTCGCCGCCCGATGAAGTTCCTGGGGCTGGGGCGGCGCGGGGGTACCGAGACGGCAACATGCCCGTTCGCGGGGGCTCCTTTCCTACCAGTCGTTGCCCAGCACTTCCCCGCCGCGGGGCGTCACTGCGGCCCAGAAGGTCGCCTCCGAGACCGACGCCGCCAGCACCCGCACGCTGCCGTCGGCCAGCGCCGTCAGCATCCCGCCGGCGTGCGGCGACTGCGGGATGCGCGGGTCACACGCCCCCACCGGGGGGTTCGCCTGGAAGGTCAGGCCGGTGACCGACGCCCGCGTCGTCGTCCCGTCACTCACCGGCACGATGTCCCCGTAGGCTTTGTCCGCGAAGGTCGGCCGGCGCTTGACGATGAATCCGAGCGGGTTGGGCTGGGGCCAATAGAACGGGGTGTCCGAGTAGGCCCACGAGTACACACTGCCGCCGCAGTTGTGGGTGTAGTGTTCGGCGAATGCGATCGTGTTCGACAGGCCGTCCGAGACCCGCCCCAGGCTGGCGTTCTTCTCGAACAGGGCGGCATTGGCGGCGTAGCTGCACAGGCCCAACCCCCGGTCGGTCATGGTCGGGTCGGCGGGGCTGAGGTACACCGGGATGACGAACTCACTGCCCGAGCTATTCTGGCCGAACTGTTCCTTGTACGCCTGGAACAGGTGGCCCTGTTCGAGGTAGGGCAGGAAGGCGATAAACAGCGAGCGGTCCTCCACGTGCGCGACGGCGTTGTAGCCGACCGTGTTGGGGAGCCCGCCCCGGTGGGCGTCGGCGTAGTTGTGTACCGCCAGGGTGATCTGCTTGAGGTTGTTCATGCTGCGCATGCGAGCCGCCGCCCCGCGGACCTTCTGCACCGCGGGCAGGAGCAGGCCGACCAGGATTGCGAGGATCGCGATGACCACCAGCACCTCGACGAGGGTAAAGCCCGTGCGGCGGGTCGATACGTGCTTCATAAGAGTACCTTCCTAGAGCCTGTTATGTACTTTCGCTCGCCAAATTGGCGATGCGGCGGAGCAACAGCCCTGCGAACGCGACCCAGTGCCAGCCGGCCAGTGTCTCGGT
>JAYVXI010000233.1:0-3857 GCA_043785305.1 Limnoglobus sp.
TCGAGAAAGGAATCGAGAAAGGAATCGAGAAAGGAATCGAGAAAGGAATCGAGAAAGGAATCGAGAAAGGAATCGAGAAAGGAATCGAGAAAGGCAAGGAGAACGCGATGCGGAGTGCCGCAATCGCCTTGTTGGAAAGCAAGTATCGTTCGGTGCCGAATCCGTTTCTCGAGCGGATTGGCACGCTCGCTTACGACGACTTGCTTACTCTGGTCGTCCGCATCCCGAACTCCGCGTCGATGGAGTCGCTGTTCGAGTAGAGCGAAATCAGACGGCGGCCCAGACGGCGGGTACGGTTTCGCGGTGGTCGCCCTGAATGTAAAAGCTCTCGCCGCCGTCGGCGACGGTGCGGACCAGGATCGTTTTCCAGGGGCGGTAATAGTAACGCGGGTCGGACTTCGGGGCCTGCCGGTGGTAGTCGTCGTCGAGCGGGATCAGGTCGAACACCGCCGTCGTGAACTTCGCGATCCGCTTCCCATCTTGGTGGGCCACGTTCCGCGCCATTGCCAGTGCTTTCAGGTACACTTCCGGCCCCATCACCGCCGTGCCGAAGTTCAGTGCCACGCCGCCTTCGAGGTTCCGCACCTGCTCCGTGAAGATCAGGAAATCGGTGTAGCTCGCCTGCCCGAGTGCGGCCCCATCGGCGTTCGGGTGTTCGTGAATGATGTCGTAGCCGATGCCAATATGCACGGTGACGGGGATGCCCAACCGATACGCGGCGGCCAGCACGGAGATGTCTCTGTGCGGGAAATGGCCCGTGGCGATTTCGCGGCCAATCGACTCGCCGTAGCCGAGGCCATCGCGAACGCCGGCGACGATCGCATCGTTCATCGCGCCGGTTTCGCGCCACAAACCGAACTCGCCGGTTCGCACGTATTTGGCCACGCTTTCCGTACTCGCACCGATCTGCGCGAACTCCCAATCGTGGATCGGCCCCGCGCCGTTCATGGCAATCAGCGAGATGAACCCGCGTTCCATGAGGTCGATGAGATGCCGTTGCACGCCTGCGCGGAGAACGTGCGCGCCCATCATCAGGATGCGGGCCGCACCACTCGCTTTCGCGTCGCGCAACCGCTCGCCGACGATTGCAATCGACGGGTGTGCGAACGCAACGGGCGCGTCCAACGATCGCATCACGCTGAGCGTGAGATCGTGTTCGCGCTCGGCCAACGGCTTAACGATCAATCGCGAACGATCGAACGACGGATGCGGCATCGGAAAGGCCCCTCGGGTTGCGGTGAAGGGTTATCTTATCAACGCAAAAAGCCCACGGACGATCGTCGGTGGGCTTTCGGGGTTGTGGTTGATGTTTTTAGCGTTGCGAATGCGCGATGGCGCGGGTGCCGATGGGCGCGGGGGTGTTGACGTCGGTGGGCGGGAGGGCGTGGCGCTTCGGCATACCGGTCGGCATTGGCGTACGGACGGCCAACATCGCTTCGTCGATTCGGCCTCGTACGTCGGCATCGTCGTCGTGTTGCACGGCTTGCAGTGCGAGGACCACCCGTTCGTCGTCGGGGGCGATTTGGCTGAGGAGCGTGATGCAGCGACCGCGCATGTCGGGGTCGTTCGACATGAGGCCGTTGAGGAGGCCCGGTACGGCGGCGCGACCAATTCGCTTCAGCGTGACGGCCACGACCGAGCGTGTGCGGACATCGTGGTCGGCGAGCATCGGCAGGATCATCGGCACGCACGGGTAGGCAGCCGGGCCTAATCGGCCGAGCGAACCGGCACAGTCGCGGCGTACGCTGGAGTCGGGGTCTTTCAATCCGGAGATTAAGATCGGCAGTGCGGCGAGAGCGGCGTGTCCTTGGTCGCCGATGGCGCGGGCGGCACGACGGCGGACGCGCGGCGACACATCGCGGAGCGCAGCAGTGAGCGCTTCGACCCGTTTGACCGCCGGGATTGGCATGTCCGCGATCGCGACGACGGCGAGTTCGCGAATTTGATTCTGACTGTGATTCAGCGCTTCGGTGAGGAGGTGCAACGCGGGGGCGCTTTGCGATTCCGGAAGGTGCTGCATCAGGACCGTGAACACGAGGCGGTGCATGACTTGGGGCGACAATTGTTCCATTTTGAAGACCAAAATTGAAGATAAGTGGGCGGTTGGTATGAATCGCCACCCGTTCGGTGACGGACGACGAAGCATAGAGTACGCAGGCCGTACGGCTAACGGAATCGGCAGAAATTACCCGATCGCTACGAGTTTCCCAGGCCGGATTCTCGGCTGGTGCCAAGGATTTGATTCTTCAGTGAACTGCGAGAATTGTGCGTCTCAGAATGCTAACCATAAGTTACGATAGGTTAACGGATTTCCCGATTGCGAACCGGAGAATGTGCATGTCGATGATGGTGACCTGCCCGACGTGCCAGTCGATGCTTCGGCTGCCCGACGGCGCGGAGATGGTCCGCTGCCCGAAGTGCAAAACCGTGCTGAGCGTGGAGAACCCGAACGCGCCGAAGCCGCCCGCCAAGATCCCGTTGCCGTTCGGGTTGCCCGCCGGTCCGGTCGCCCCCGTCAGCCCGCCCCCCGTAACGGCGCGCCCTGCCCCGCCCCCTGCCAGCCGTCCGCCGACGCGCGGCAAGCCGATCGAGGAACACGAACAATACGACGACGATGAGGGAGACCCCACCAAGCCGAAGAAGAGTTGGCGCGAAACCGACTCGGAGAAGGAAGCGCGGAAGCTCGACGCGATCGACGTGTACGTGCAGCCCGCCAAGATCGGAATGCGGCTGATGGCGTACGGCGCGGTGGCCTCGGCACTCACGCCGATCTTTTTCCTGCTCTTTTTCGTGTCGACGCTGATCGGCCCGAGCGGCATTATGCCGGTGCTTTATCTCTGTACGCTCGTACTCGCCTTGCACTGGCCGCTGACGTTCGTCGGCTTCGCCTACTGTTGCGCAGGGCCGCGTGCGATGCGATCGATGGCCGTCGCGGGGTTGTGCGTGATGCTGGCCCACTCCGCCGTCACGTTCGTTCTCGTTCGCGGTGCCGGGGATATGATCAACATGAACACGACGGGCTTCCACTTTACGTCCGATTCGAGCGCGGTCGTCGGCTCGCTCATCCTCAGCGGACTGTTCAACAACCTCAGTTACATCACCCACCTGCCCGCATACATTTTGTTCTCGTCGTCGATCGGCAACATCGTCTGGATGATCTGGCCGATGCTCGCGGCGGCGCTCGAATTCGCGAAACTCTCGTTGATCGGCATCATCACCAACGCCTATTGCATCGAAGGCAAAGACCCCGAGGCGGGCTATCTGGCACTGCGGTTCGTTTATCGCATCTTCTGGCTCGTCATCATCGGCGTGGTGCTAGAAATTGCGCTGATTCTCGGCTTCACCTTAACGGGTGGCGACCGGTTGCTGCTCGCGTGGTTCGGCCTGCCGGTGATGCTCATCGTGGTCGGGTACAACCTGTGGTGGGCGTTCGCGTGGTACGAGCAATGCCGCGTGATGTTCGAGAGTCTTGAGGTGATGACCGCCGCCCGCTTCGCCGACAAACGCGCCCGGATGGACACGTATTATTGAGGCGGTACGCGCCACTCGCCGATATATTCTCCGTCACCTTGATCTCTTCCGGACTGGCCCCATTCTTCGGGGCGAAGTTCCCGGATGATGGCGGAGCGCGTTGGTCCACAAATTCTTCAAAGCCGCATCGCTTTCCGAATTGTCAATGCTGTCTCACCACTCGCCACTCCCTTGCCTAACGGTTGCGACGAGCCACCGGGTTCATCCCGGGAGACTCCCGCCGGGATGAACCCTATCGCGTTCGGCACGGCGTTTGCCGTGCTTGGTCCGAGCCCAAAATGAGATTGGAGCTACGTGCCGATCGACCTCGCGGGAGATGACGCGAT
>JAYVXI010000234.1:0-72546 GCA_043785305.1 Limnoglobus sp.
TCCAACGCCAAGCCTACGGCTACCGCGACCAGGAATTCTTCCAGCTACGCATTTACGCGATCCACCTGGCCGAGTACGCACTTGTCGGATGAACCATAATTGAGTTTGAACAGATCGAGAGCGAGATCGTCCAGTGATGCATCGCGACAAGCTTGCATATCCCACGTTTTCGCACGATCGATCCGCCGCTCTTCCAATCGGCGTTCCTGTTCTGCTGTGGCTCGATCTGCGGTTGGCCCTGCCGAATCCATACGTCTTGTTTGTAACGAACGGGCGGCATATCCGACGGCTGAACTTCCACGACGGCTATGTCTGAACCTGCGTGTGTCGCCTTGAAGACATGCACCGACGGCTTGGGCAAAATGTTGCCGCTATCCCGGTGTCCCGCAAGACTCTCGAGAAGTCGCTCGTCGATTTTCGCACCCGTCGGCTTGCCGAACTTGTCCACGCCAACGAATAAATAGCCCGGCAAACCCGATCCGGACATATCGTTCGCAAACGCGCATATCGCTTTACAGAACTTGTCCGTGTTATTCAGCGATTCCGTTCGTTCGACTCGGAATGATTCGATTTCTGCAAGCAGAGCATCCAGTTCTAGCGTGGCACAAGTTCTCATGACTCATTAGCAGTCGACCAAGTGACACTATATCAGCCCGTGCTGCCAAATGACCCAATCGCCACTGCTGCTTCCGGATCGGACTTGTTTCGGCGAGCATTGCCGTCTATGATTTTGAAGCCTCTGCGGTGTTCGTGATGCGACGCAAACTTGTTGGGGACCCTACAAGAACCTGCACGGGGGCCTTTTTAATTCATTCGTAGCTCGCAAGCCCATCCTCGTTGCCTCGTGCAACGGGATTGTAGTGGGATCCGAAAAGCGGGTGAGAGGCTCCCACGATCTCTTTGCGGGTTCCTCAAACAGCGTCGCACACGGCACAGGTGGAGGTTTTTTTACGCGCCGAGAGTCACCATTCAGGCGGGTGATTGCTCGCAATTCAGAAAAAGAAGAAAAATTCTTTTTGCTACGGACATTGCGATCTGCCGATTCGACGGAACATCTTGCGTAATCGGACTCTCCGTCGCAATCGCTACCGTCCGCACAGCCTGTTTCGATAATGGGTATTACCTATTGACAGGCCCGTCTACCGCTCCATCAAAACGATGTAAAACAGCTTCGGGATTAGACTTAAATTGCCAACCGTTATGACATGCCACTGACGGAAGAGTCCGATTGACATCCGAACCGATATGGGTAAACTTCTCATCGCAGTGCTGATTTCGACGCAACCACGAGGTTCGGTCCCAATGTTGATACCTGTAAAGACGTCGTATCTTTCACGGTTTTCACTCGCACGAATCGGTATCCCTGTCGGCAATCGGGATTTTATGTTCGTTCGGGCACGGTAACTCTACCGCCGAAGGCTGATTGGGTCGCTTCACCCACACTTACTCAATACACTCCGCCTGCTTCGTAACGACTTCGTTACGCGAAGCGGCGTATCGTCCACAGTGACCGCATAATCGGGTCGTTTCGCCTTGCCGGGGCATGGATGCTCCGGTCGAACGCCAAGGATGGCGAATTTGATATTCCCGAAAGTGGGCTTCCCCACTTTCGGAAGGCGAATCGGTCGAGGTCACGTGGGGCTTGGCAGCAGGGATGCTTCGTCGAGCCCGACTGAAAGCCGGCGCTGCCCATGGATGGGCGGTGCCGGCTTTTTCATTTTCACCGACAATTCACTTGATGCGAGTCGGAGCACTTTCTAAGGTACGCTCATCGCCCATGGCACGATCAATCACTCGCCGCAAATGGACCTACGGACTGGGTCAGGTGCGATTTTACCCCGGTTGCCCGTTCGTGCTGGGGTCGGGCGACGAAGATTTGGAAGTGTTGTGTTGGCCGAGAAACGCGATCGGCACGGGTCTGCCGCCACTGCGATTGCGACGGATTCGGGTGATGCTGACGCACAAGACGCATGCTGACGGCCAGCGAGCGACAGAAACTCGCAGAAATCGAGGCGAAATGAAAATCCTTCACGGCGTTGCCTTGCGGGGAATCGGCTCGGAAGCGACCGTAGATCGACATCGCGACGGAATGCGCAACTTCAAAACTGGCGCGTCGGGCTGGTAACGTGTCATTTTCGACCGCGAGAAGTATAGTCAATACTCTCCGAGCACTTCGCCGCCAGCACGAGTACCGAGTGCGCGCCAGGTCGTCAGTGAGATCGTGTTGTTGATCGTTCGCACCGAGCCATCCATGAGTAGCGAGTTCACGCAACCCGTGTGGAAACTACGCGATGTAACGGCCGCGTAGGTGTCGCCGGCAATGCTCGTTTCGCTCGCCGAGACGTAATTGACATCGTAGACGGTGCTGGCATTGGTGTGAAGCACCTTAGTATTAGGCGTAAACACGGTGGTGAAGCCGGTTTCGTGAACTTTGCCGTCGACCCATTCTTTGTGGCCGACGTCCAGGCTGAACGTGGCGGCCCCGACTCCGAACGTGCCGCTCTGGTCCGGCCCCGCGCCCGGCGCGACCGGTGGGATCGTCATCGCCGTTACGCCGGCGATCCGCGAGGTGTACGCTTTCACTTCCGACACGCCGATCGTGTTGCTCATGCCGTCGGTGAAATCGCGCGAGCTAAAGCCACGATTCGAGCTGAACGCGCCATCGCCACCCATCATGCCTGCTTTCTTCATGACGAGCCACGAGCCTTCGTTTCCGACGTAGTTCAGGATCCAGTGTTTGTTCGGGTAAATGGCGTTCCCCGTGCCGTTGCCGCGGTCGTTGATCTCGCTCGGGCAGATAAACGTACCGATGCGCTGCGAGCTAACCGCAAGCATCGTCGGGTCCGAATACGGTATCGAGAAGTTGATGCCGCGATGCAAGTTTTCCTGCTCGATAAACGGCAAGATTCGCGACATCGCCGACCACCCGCTGACGACGGTAATCGCCGAACCATTCGAGGTGTACGTCCCGTTCGCGGGCAGCGCGTTGTAAGAATCCATGTGCATGTGCATCGCCAACCCGATTTGCTTCAGGTTGTTCGCACACTTGATGCGCGACGCCGACTCGCGCACCTTCTGCACGGCGGGTAACAGCAGCCCGATTAGGATCGCGATAATCGCAATCACGACGAGCAACTCGATCAGGGTAAACGCCTTACGGCGTTTTAGTGAGTGCGACTGGCGCATGAGACTCTCCGGACTGTGGTGACAGAAACCGTTGAGTTGCGTTGCGACGGATGGTGAGCGGAGGGAACCGCGATCCCGAACGTTGGCGGAGCAAACTCGTCTTGTTGCGACAAAATCTCAACAAGACACCTTCACTTTAACGGGGTGTCGGATAGAGTCAAGAGTGCAACGGAGAAAATCGCCGTAATTCAGTGCGGATTCCAGATTGACTCAGTTTCCGGCTTAAATGAGGTGTTTTATGAGCGACGAATACCCCGGTAACGACCTCCCGGACGCACCCGAAGCGAAGCCATGCACCATCGTCGTGCAAGCCAAGCAACTCTTCGGCGAACGCCGCGAAATCGTCATCGAATACGAGGGCGAGCGCTACAAATTGCGAATCACACGCCGCGGGAAATTGATTTTGCAGAAGTGAATTGCACGCGGGTAAACGTCGAACGAGAATCGTGTCACTCGACGGTAAATTGTGGGCCGTCGTCGAAGATTGGCTGCATCGGTTCGTCGTCGTCAGCGACCAGCACGATGGCTTCTGCCTCGTAGATTACGGGCACGACGACCACCGGCTCGATGCGATCCGGTTTCTTTTGAACGAAGGGCGGTACTGGCACGGGCGCGACGGGTATCGCGATCGGATGTTTGCAGATCAGGCAGGGGACGGTTTTCCCCTGCTGCGCAAGCTCGACGAGCATGTACTTCCGGCATTTCGCGTTCGGGCACCTTATCGCCGAGACCATGGGAACCTCTTGAATACGGGCCGTACGCCCAGGGTACGACGTAAGACGTCTAACCCTGGGCTAGAAGATGGAACCCCGTTGGGGTAAATCCATAGCCAATTCTTACCCCAAAGGGTTAAATCCCATAGCCCAGGGTTAGACGCTTCGTCGTACCCCTGGGGCCTGTCTGTTACTTCTTCTTCTCGAAGGCGTCGACGTACTTCTTCGGGCTGTCGTTGAACTCGTCTTTGCAGCCGCTGCAACAGACGTAGTAGGTTTTGCCCAGGTAACTCACGGCAATTGTGGCGGCCCCGCCGGTGACGATGCACTCGGGCTTCTTCGTGGTGGCACCACCCGCGAACGATTCGCCGTCTTTGTTGCCGGTCGATTTGTAAACGGAGGCAAATAGCCCTTTGCCGCCCGATTGCGTTTCGTACTGCATCGCCATGCGGACGCCTTCGGACAGCGTGACGAACGAGAGGCGTTGGATGTCGCTCGTTTTGTCGTCTTTGCGTTCGAGTGCGAGTTTACCCTTCTTGAAGTCGCCGGTGAAGACTTGCGCTTTGCCATCCTTGTCGGTGGCGGTGAGTTCGTAAAGCTTCTTCGCGGTGAGGTATTTCAGTTCGCCCTTGGTGAAGAATCGACCGTCTTTAATCTCGATGTTAATCCACGAATCGTCGCCTTTGAACTTCCAACTCCAGGTGGCGACTTCCTTCCACGACGTGAGCTTGCCGGTGGTTTTGGTTTCGCCGGTGAGATTCCAGCCGCCGATGAACTCGCCGACTTCCATGAGCGCCTTTTTCGCCTTGGCGGAATCGGCCTTGGTATCGGCAGCGGGGGCCGTGAAGGCGAAAATGCCTGCGAGTAGCACGGGAGCGAGTAACGCGCGACGCATCATGTGAGAAATCCTTATCGGGAAAGCTTCGAGTTTGCAAGTTCAGACGCGGTCGGGTTGCGGGTAGTTCCCGTGGCGGCAGCGGTCGCGATCGGGAGTGCCAACACGGTAATCGTACCATCGGCATTCGCCGCGTAAAGCCGCTTGCCATCGGGGGAGAACGCCGCCGCGTTCGTCGCGCCGGGTAGCGTCCACGAACGGAGTTCCTTCGCGGCCATGTCGTACGCTTTGATCGTTCCCTCGGTACCGATGATGGCGAATGCCTCGCCGTTCGGCGAAACGACTAACCCGTTGATACCGCTCGCGATTGTCTTCGTCGAATGTTTGACAGCCCGGTCGGCGAGCGTTGCGATTTTCACCAGTCCTTCATCATCGACGGCGACGAGCGTTTTCTTGTCGGCGGTCAAACCGACGTCGGCGACCCGTTTGACGAACAACGGCCAATCGGCTCCGATTCGCTCGCGCTTCGCCACGTCCCAGATGCGGATGCTGCCATTTTCCATACCAAAAAGGGCGAGCGAGACATCGGAGGAAAACGTCGCAGACGTCGCTTCTTTCGGCTTCTTTTCCTGAATTGCCTCGGGGTTCACCGCACCTTCGACCGCGAGGATGTCGAACGCATCGAGGTCGGCACCGTTCCGCGACCAGATGCCGAGTTTCGAACCATCGCTGGACGCGATGATGTTGTAGATTTTGCCATAATTCGACGAGCGAAGATCTTTCACGGGGTCGATCGACCAGATTCGCAGACGCGAATCCTCTCCCCCTGCTGCGATGCGATCCATGCCGATGAACGCGACGCTGTTCGTGTTCGACGTCGAGCCGGTCAGCGTGGCGATTTCCTTACCGGTGTTCGGGTTCCAAACTTTGACCGTGCGATCGTCGGACCCCGTGGCGATCCGCGTACCATCGCGGTTCACGGCGATCGCGCGAATCGCCATCGCGTGGCCGGTGCTGTTTGCGGAGGCCTTGCCGAGTTCGAAGACGCGACAGACTTTATCGACGCCCACGGAGAGCAGTTGCTCGCCGTTGGCCGCGAAACTAATCGCGGTAATCCAGTCGGTATGGCCGCGCAAACCGCGGGTGACGACGCCGGTTCCGGTGTCGGCGATATGGACGATGCCA
This sequence comes from Limnoglobus sp., assembly GCA_043785305.1. Taxonomy (GTDB): domain Bacteria; phylum Planctomycetota; class Planctomycetia; order Gemmatales; family Gemmataceae; genus Limnoglobus. Next base: position 5,920 of record JAYVXI010000234.1, read on the forward strand.
TCGGCTCCACCGAACGCAATTTGCTTGCCATCGAGCCGAAACGCGACGGTCGACAACGCGGGAAGGGTCGTCGTTTTCTTGGTGATTTCTTCCTTGCCGGTCGATGTCAGGATGCCCGTCTCCGCGACGGCCCAGAGTTTCCAGTGTCCATCGCCGCCGACCGTGGCGATACGCGAACCATCGGTGCTAACAGCGATGGCGGCGACGCCCGCATTGTGTGCGGACATTCCCGAGATCGCCTTCGGTTCGCCGCTCGACGTATCGAGTACGGCGAGCCAACCATCGGCGGAACCGACGATGATTTGCTTCCCGCTGGGCCGTGCGGCCACCGCGCTGACCGCCGATTTACTCGCCCACGACCAGACCGGTTTATCGGCAGTCGCGTCCCACATTTTGACGGTTTTGTCGGCGGAACCCGAAACGAGCCGCCCGCCATCGACGACACCGAGCGCGAGCACCGCCGATGTGTGGCCCGTCAACGTGCGAATCGTGTGGCCGTCTTTCGCGTCCCAAATTTTGATGTGCTTATCGCCCGACGCCGTCGCGATGCGGTCCGCGCTGGGAAACACAACCGTGGTGATCGCCCCCGAGTGCCCCGTCAACGAGTGTTCGAGCAGGCCCGTCGCGGTGTTGTAAATCCGCAGCGTTTTGTCGGCCCCGCCGGTGGCGTATCGGCTGCCATCGGGGGAAAAGGCCGCCGTCCATAATGAGTCTTTCGTGTCCGTGGCGGCGCGGTGTTCGTCGGTCGCGCTCAGATCCCACAGGCGGATCGTACCATCGACGCTTCCGGACGCAATCTGCTTGCCGTCGGGGCGAATCGCGAGCGTCGCGATTTCATCGAGATGGCCCTGGATCGCACGAAGCGCTTTGCCGTTCTTAGCGTCCCAGATGCGGATGGTTTTATCCGAGCCAGCCGTGGCGATTAACGTGCCGTCGGCGTTGATCGCGACGCTATTCACGCGACCGGAGTGCCCCGGAAACTTCATGATCGCCACGCCACTGCCGGGAATCATCGCACCGATCGGATCGGTACTCGTCGTGAGGCGCGGTATGGCATCGTTACCGCCAGTCACGATCTTCGTGCCATCGGGCGTGAAGGTGACCGCGTTGATGCCCTGCCCCGTCGGCTCGGACGCTTGCACCTTCAACACCGGCTTCTTGTCGGTCGTCGCATCGAGTCGGTAAACCGAAAGAAAGCCATCGCTATCGGTGGCCGCAACGAGCTTCCCGTTCGGGCTGAACGCAACCGATTCGACTCGCGCAGTATGCAGTGGGAACGCGATCGTTTCCTTGCCCGTTTCGACCGACCAGACTCGCACGGTTTTGTCGTCGGAACCGGTGGCGAACGTCTTGCCATCGGGGGCGAACGCCAGCCCTTTGATCGTCATCGTGTGGCCGGTGTACTTCTTGACGAGTTTGCCCGTCGTCGAATTCCAGAGGTGAATTTCGTTCCCGCCCGTCGATGCGATTAGCGTCGATTTCGGTACGAACGCAACGGCAGGCACGCGAAATACAGCGGCATCGTTGATTTTCACATCGGGCGAAACGACTTCGGCATGATCGCGATACGCGAGGAGTTCGCGACCGTTGCCGAGATCCCAAATCCGCACGGTGCCATCTTTGGACGCCGACGCGAGCCGCGTACCATCGGAGTTGTAGCTAAGCGCGTTCACGCGATCCGCGTGTCGCAACCGCACGTATCCGATGACGCGCTCGACGTGTGGCGGTAACCCGAGCGGCCTCGCGGGAAGCTGCCAACGGGCTTCGCGAAAGTATCGCTCCGCCGCCTTCGGATTCGCAGCCAGAATCGCGGCATTGGCCTTCGCCGCCAACGCATCCATCGTGGCCAGCGATTCCGCCGTCGCGCTCTCTTTGATGGCCGCATCGCGTTCCGCACGGTACTTCTCGCCGAGCAAACGCACCGATTCGAGCGTCGGCTCCGGTTGCGCAAAAACCGTCGTGCCAATCAGAACGAACAGGAACGCAAACGACGCACGCATATCGAACCCCCCGAAAATGGTACATCGCTGAGTATACAGTATCGGGATATGCACCGCCCCCGTTTCGCCGCACCACCCCGTTTCGCCGCGCCGCGTAGCCAAAGGGTGCGGCCCCCTCCCATGGTACCACCATGGGCTACGTGAGCGGTCCCTTCAGGACCGAAAAACAGAACCCGACACTGAAGGTGTCGCTCTCTCAGCCCATGGTGAAACCATGGGACTGGGGCAATCACCCTCAAAAACCAGTCGTGGCGAGTCTTCGAGACGCGACGCAATAAGCCACAACGGTCATTCCGGGCGCACGAACCGTCGTGTTTCGCAGACTCACCACGACCCTCAGTCGTTGCCGGTGGCAAACGCAGGCTAAAGACCTGCGGCTACCAAAATTGGCAAGATACGGACTCTGCTACACAGGTTTGAACCATCCCCAAGAATGACTCCGTTTCGCCGCGCCGCGTAGGCTCTGCGCAGCGAACCGTGGGGGCATGTCGCGGCGGTTTATGCACCCAGATGCTTGATGATTTCATCAGTAATCGTCTGGGTGTTGCCATTGCCTCCGAGGTCTTTGGTGAGGCCGTGACCGGCTTGTAGCGTGCGGGCGACGGCGAGTTCGATACGGGCGGCGGCGGCGCGTTCGCCCACGTAATCGAGCATCATTGCCGCACTCCGAATCACCGCCGTCGGATTCGCGATGCCTTGCCCCGCAATGTCTGGGGCGCTCCCGTGGACGGCTTCAAACACGGCGTATCGCGACCCCAGGTTTGCACCAGGCACGACGCCGAGGCCACCGACGAGGCCGGCGCACAAGTCCGAAATCACGTCGCCGAACAGGTTTTCCATCACCAGCACATCGAACGGCGACGGATCGAGCGCGAGTTCCAGACAGAGATTATCGATCGGCTTTTCGTCGAACGCGATGAACGGGTATTCCTCCGCCACCGCCCGCGCGCATTCGAGAAAGAGGCCATCCGAAAGCCGCATCACGTCGGCTTTGTGGCAAAATGTGACGCGGTGCCGACCGGCCGTTCGCGCATAATCGAAGGCATAGCGAACGATCCGCTCGCAAGCGGGCTTCGTTATCACCCGTAGGCTTTCGATCACGCCGGGCACCACCTGATGTTCCAACCCCGCGTACAAGCCTTCGGTGTTTTCGCGCACGACGATCAGGTCGACCTTCTCATAGGGAACTTTGACGCCGGGGATGGTCTTCACGGGCCGAACGCTGGCGTAAAGATCCAGCCCCTTCCGCAATCGCACGTTGATCGAGCGATAGCCTTTGCCCACCGGCGTGGTACACGGCCCCTTGAGCGCGACGCGATGTTGGCGAATGAGGTCGAGCGTGACTTCGGGGAGTGGGTCGCCGTGCGTCTCGGCCGCATCCAGCCCCGCTGCCGCACGCACCCAATCGACGTTGACCCCGGTGGCCGCCACCACCCGGCACGCTGCCGAAGTGACTTCCGGCCCAATACCATCGCCCTCGAGAAGCACGATCTTCATACCTACGACCTCACGCATGGAGTGATGACTTATCAGACTTCGAGCGGGGTGACTCGATACGTATTTGTTAGCCCGACGCGCAAGCGAGGGGAACCCGCGAAAAGGCACACGATAGCAGAAACGATAATAATCCTTAATCCCTCGCTAGCTAACGAAAATACATTGTAAGACCGGTAACGTGTCATTTCCGACTGCGTGAAATATAGAGCCTATTACGCTGTTGCAGAAGTCGCAAGCGTTCGAGTGTCTCACAGTTGAGCTTGACCGGTTGTGAGGATGCGGTATTTCGGCGGCTTCGTCAGTCGTTCCTCGTGCGGAGGCGGTCATGCGCTCGCAAAGTCTCGTTGGCATCGTCTTCGCAATGGCCTTTGGTGTGCCGAGTTTTGCCCAAAGCAGCCGCAGTTTGGCAACGGTAACGTCACCCGAAGTCGTCGTGCGAGCGTCGCCCAAGGTCGATGGGGCCGACACGGGGATGCTGTTCCGCGATACGACGATCATCGTCGACCACCTCGAAGGCGACGACTGGGTAGCGATCCAACCGCCGCAAGGTTCGCTGAGTTGGGTGAACCATTTGTTCGTGGAAGTCGACAAAAACAAGCCGTTTCCGCAGAACGCCATCGTTTCTCATAGTGGCACGATCAAGCTCGCGGCCGGCAAGATTGGCATCAACAAACCGCTCGAAACGCGTAAAGCAACGATCCCCGATGGCAGTATCGTTCGCATTCTCGGTGCGGGTGTGAAATCCGAAGACGATCAGAGTATCTGGTATCCGATTCAGCCTCCCGCCGACGATTTTCGCTACCTGCCCCGGTCGTCGATTCAACTCGCCGGCCCTGCAAAGGAAGGCTTCATCGTCAAATCACCAACGCCGACCGAAGGCGTGGCTCCGTGGATTTCGCCTGCCTCCGCATCGCTGCCTGCGACGCCACGAACGAACGGCAAACCCGCCGGTTGGCCGAACCACCCACTCTGGGTTCAAGCCGAACAAGCGTCGCAAAACAACGACTACGACAAAGCCGAACGGCTTTATTTTCAGCTGGCAAAAGAGATGAATGCCGCGAACGGCGATACCGATCTGGCGAACCTGTGTTACTCGCGAATCCACACGTTACGCGAACGTCGCCGTCAGCCAATCGGCAAGGAAACCGGGGCTGCCTGGAACGCCGCAAAGGATCTGGTGGCAGCGCCCCGAACCGAGCCAAAAGCCGATTTGCCAAGGGAAAACGCACCGCGCCGCGAGGAGCCATCCGCACCGGCACCGAGTGCAAAGTCCGAATGGACGGGCACCGGTTTCTTGCGTATCGCCGCATTCAAAGTGAACGGGAAAGCCGTGTACGCACTCGACGACGATCGCGGCAAAACCAAGTTCTACGCCACATCCAGCCCGAACGTCGATCTCGAAAAGTACCTGCGAAAGACGGTCGACCTGTTCGGCACGGTGAGCTATCCTGCCGATCTGCGAAACATCGGCTTGATCAGCGTCACGCGAGCCGACACGGTGAAATAGCTATTTCCCCGCCAGCACGCCTGGCGCGGCGGTTTGGCTGTGATCTTTGCCGTTGTAAACGCCAAAATCGTTGAAGAACACGCGCTTGGCAATGCGGTACAACAGGTTCTTTTCCGGAACTTCGTTGCCCGGGTTGTACTGCGACGTTCGCACTTGCATCGCAGCCAACTCCGCAAGTGCGGTCTGGCGAGCGGTCACATCTTTCGCACCGTGCTTCTCGACGAGTGCTTTGAGCAAATCGGGGCGTTCCAGCACGATGCAGCCGCGCGTCGCTTCAGCCGCCACGGCGCGGAACTCGCGTAAATAGTCGCTTTTCAGGAACTTTTCTTTCAGCGTGCGGCCATCTTCGGCGGTCGTGTGAATCGATTCCTTCGAGAATTGCACGATCGGGCACGGCTCGATGTCGCCCCACGGGTTAATGTGGTGGCTAATGCCGGTAGCGGCCGGGCAGAGCGCCTGACCTTCGCCATCGTAGTAGGCGTCGATGATGACAATCGGCTTTTTCGCACGCATTTCGACCACAAACTTGCGGGCTTGCATTGCCTGTTCGGGCGAGAGGCACAGGTCCGCATTTGGGTTCGGTCCCATCGGCCGATAGACGTGGAACCACGTGTAAAGCACGCCCATTTCGATGAGGCGATCGACCCAGACTTCGCGCAGCAGATCGTCGATGTTCGTCCGGCACAACGAGGTGCAGACGCCGGTGAACACGCCATTATTCAGGCAGTGTTGCAGACCCTCCATCGTCTTCGACAGCACGCCGGTACGACCGCGGCGTTCGTCGGAGATAATCTCGGTGCCTTCGACGCTGATGAGTGGCGTGACGTTGCCGAGTTCGCGGATGCGCTTGGCACGTTCATCGGTAATGAAGTGGCCGTTGGTGAAAATCTGGAAGTAGCATTCGGGGAATTCGGCGAGCATATCGAGCAATTGCGGGTGCATGAACGGCTCGCCGCCGACGATGCCGAAGAACGAATTGCCCATCTGTTTGGCTTCGCGGATGAGCTTCCGGAATGCGGGTGGGTCGATTGTCTTCTGTTTGTGCGCGACATCGACCCAACAGCCTTGGCAGCGGAGATTGCACGAATTGATGATCGAGACATAGAGGAACGGAGGGAACACCTCGCCGCGTTTGAGCCGCGACTTGTGGCGAAGCACCGACATCCCGCCCTTGACACCCATGTTCCAGGCCAGTTTCCACAACAGGCGTTTATCGGCCTCGAACAGCATCCGCTTCGCCATCTTGAGCATCACGGCGGGGGGTCTCCAGTCGTATTCGGTATGACGCTATTGTAGCGACCGAATTTCAGCGGCCAGCAAAACTCGAAACTGAGTTTTCAAACGATCTCAAACGGGCGTTGCCTCTGGCACGTAAAAAACGTGCCCCACGATGATAGCTTGTTGTGTACCGCGCCTTACTTTAGAGTTTGCCGATCACCGAAAGTTGTCGGTTGGCGAAAGCGGTGCTTCCAAAACTCTGGCGCTACGATCCTTGTTGTCGTCGAGCCATGCCACATTACCCGAGTCGGCGAAGCGCTTGATGCCGACTCGCAAGATGGCGTCGTCGGGGACGACGTTCAACGGCGTGTAACGCGGGTGATGGCTTTCTTTGTACGGGTTGTTTCGGGCGGCGTTGTAGCAACAAATCATCGACCAGCGTGGGTTTTCTGAACTGTTTTGGTCGCTGCGATGCAATAAGTTTGCGTGGAAGAACAGCGCATCGCCCGGGTCCATTTCGACGTGAACGAGCGGGAAATGTTCGGGTCGCTTCAGCAGTTCCTCGACGCGCTCCCGGTCCGCACCCGCTTGTTCGCCGGTGAGGGTATGGTGGATTCGCCCGCACTCGTGGGATCGCGCGACCACTTGCAAACAGCCATTTTGCATCGTACTCGGATCGACCGCGATGAAGGCACTCACCAGCAGCGGTTGCAGCACGCCGTTCTGATACCAGTAGCCATAATCTTGGTGCCACGCCCACGCGCCACCGATCTTGGCGTCCTTCAAGATCATCTTCGAGTGGTAGTGGTAAACTTCGCCGCCGAGTAGCTTTTCGCAACTGCGCACCATGCGTTCGCAGCGTGCAAACATACCGTAAATTCCATCGCCGGGGTGGTTCCAAAGCGATAACCGGACGACGCCCCCTTCGCCATCGGCACGACCGAAACTGCGTTTGTCCAGTTCGCGATCTTCCTTGGCAGCACGGCTGAGTAACGCGATTTCGTCGGGGGTATAAAACCCCTTGACCAAGGTGTAACCGAGCGAATGGAATTCGCGAACGGCATCGTCGGAAAGCGGCGGCATGAGAGCCATCCTTAACCCATTACTTTTACGCCGAGGCGTTTCTGAATGGCGAGGATTGTATCGATGATAGTGCTGCGGGCTGTAATGTTGGTCGTTTTCTGTAGTACGGCGAGGGCTTTCGCTCCGCCGTGGGTTTTAAGCACGTCGTGCGTAGTCGTAATCACGTCCCAATTTTCGGAGCGAAGGTACGGCAAAACAGCGTCCTCGGCAGTAGTTCCGCCGATCAGTAACAGCGTTTCCTTTACGACCGAGCGATCGTCTTTGACGATCATCTGCGCGGCGACGGCCTTGGCGACAGCGATATCATTCCAGCGAGATGCGAGCTTGATCGCCTCGTGACGTTCGATCTCGCCTTCGGCCGCAATCGTTTTGATGACGTCGGGTTTTGCATCGTCGCCCGCCCAGTTGACGAGGTTCCTCAGTGCCAAGGCGCGAACGTCATTGCTTGAATGACTGAGGTGGTTCCGAAATTTCGCCAACAGTGCGGCTTTATAGTCGACTGCGTCCGTCATCTGCTGTGCAGTCTGTTCGGACAACGATTGCAGTGTGTCGATCAACGTGGCTGTGTTATTCTCGCGTTCGGCTTCCTTCAAGCGATTCAGCGGTGTTCGGAGCGTTTCCTTCGCCACTTGAGGCGACTCGTTTTCCATGCCGATCGCGGCGTAAATCGACGGCTGCACCTGTGGCCCAATCACGTACAGTAGCAGTAAGGCCAAACCGGTGATCGCGAAACGCACGGGACGATACCCCTGGAACGGACTTGGCTCGATGGCGCGGCAAATCCAAACCGGTGGCAGCAGTGTGGTTACGCCGCGCATCGTATTGCGATGGCCTGCCAGGTACGCGATCCAGAAGTAGCCGACGAGGATTTCAAAAACCGCGATCAGCGCGACGTACTTCAGCGGATCGAGCATGTTCGCCATCATGCAAAATAGCCACAAACTGATGGCGATGGCTGTCAGAATGATCCACATTCCCGTCGAAAGCCGCAAATCGCTCGGCGGTTCTGGTGGCGGTTTCATCCGCATCGTCAAAGCGGCGGTCAGGTCGGCGGCGATGTCGGCCGATTCGACGTCGGTTGGGTTGAACACGACCATGCCGTTGGCGATCGCATCGCTGCGAGTGGGGTACGAACTGCGTACGGAAGCGGCTGGGCGGGCGGTTGCCATTGGCGGCGGTGTTTGCGTTACAGCCGGTGGTGGAAAGTAGTTCGGCATCGGCTGAAACGCGACCGGAGGTTGCGGAAACCTCGGGATCGACGGGACTTCGGGCAACGGAGTGGAAGTCGGAATCGAGTCGGTAACGTGCTGCGGTTCGTCGTATGCCATCGCTGGAAACGTCGCCAATGGCACGGCGGATGGCGCGTGTTCCATGTGGGGAATTGGGATCAAATCGATCAGCGGCGCGGCGTCGAAATGTTCCTGTTCCGGGCCGAAACTGCTTAAATCTGCGCCGGAATCGATGTCCGATGGCGAGTAGTTCGGTACGATCGGCACCCACGAATTGTCGATGGCCGAGGCCGCTATTCGTATCGGTGGTAACAAGTCCGGCATCGGCGTTCGCGGCGACGGCGCTTCGACCGAATCGTCGTCGGCCACAGGCATGAGGCTAATCGGCACTTCGTCGGGATCGATCTCATCCGCAGAATCCAGCGGCTCAGGCAGTGGCACGTTCAGGCGAGGTATCACAATGGGCTTCAAACACTTCGGGCAAATCGTGCGTTGGCCCACCCGCTCCGGCGATGCGAGTAGACGCTGGTTGCATATCGGGCACGGATAGCCAAACATAATGAGCCTCGTGGCGGTCGGATCGTGCGTTCGGTACGCATCTATACCTTATGGCACGATTAGTCCCCGTGCAAACGCCTCAGGCGTGGCGATAATCGAAGAATGGCTTGAACGCGCTCGCTTTGATCGAGCCAATCCTGCACAACGCCTGCAAAATGAGCGTTTGCCGTCACGATTCCACTGCCGCACGATTCGCCGGATAGGGTTTGGATCAGCATCCGGTACGCCGTCAAAGTTCGTTCGCCGAAACGCGCAACCTCTTGCCCATCCTCGCTATAGAACACCGCCACAGGTACGCGGTTGCCGCCATTAATTTGCAGTTCCTTCTGCGCTTCCGGATAGGCATCGCGGTCCAGATAGCGAACCTTTAACGATGGCGCAAGCTCGGCAAACTTCTCGAGTATCGGGCATTGCGAAGCACAGTCACCGCACCATGCACCCGCCAAAACCAACACGTGCGTTTCGCGTGTAAACGTCTTCAGAGTCAGCGTTTGTGCCTCGGTGAGGGCCACTAAACTCTTCGTGAGATCCCAACGCGGCTTGTCCTTTGAAGTGCCGAACTTCGCGAAGAAGTCTGCATAAGGTAAGGCATCGGCAAAGTGCGAATACGGCAGCATCGGTGGCCATCTCCCAAGTAGTCACGAGGATCGTTTTTGTCAGTTTATTCACAATTGCAAAAGTTATCCACACGTTTTCTGTTCGACTAAAAAGGATCAAAATGGAAGGCGGAAGTCAATTGGACGATCGACGAGGCTCCAAACGCATACCGGATCACTCGATCCAGCTCCGCCGCGTGTTCAAACGTTTCTCATGGTTGGTGGGGCGTTCTGCGAGATTCTGCACAAGTGTATATCGGAGGGGCAGGGATTCGAACCCTGGGTACCTTTCGGTACGCTGGTTTTCAAGACCAGTGCAATCGACCACTCTGCCACCCCTCCGTTCGACGCTTCCATTCTAATGCGCGGGCAAGGGGCATTCGATGGCATTCGATGCCACGTCACAACTCGGCCTTTCGCGGTTTGGGGGTTTGTGGTAAATCTTGCATAGCTCGACGTGCCGATTCATCGAATAGCGAGACGTGATCCGTGTATAAACTCATTCTCTGTATGCGCTACTTGCGGACGCGATACCTCGCGTTCGTCTGTATCGTCAGCGTTATGCTCGGCGTGGCCACGCTCATCGTCGTCAACAGCGTCATGAGTGGCTTCTCGAACAAGCTCCGCGACCGATTGCACGGTGTGCTTTCGGACGTTATTCTCGACACTGATAACTTCGCGGGCTTTCGCGAACCACCCGATGAAATTGCAAAACGCATCCTGGCATCGCCGGCGGGGCCGCACATCGAAGTGATGGCCCCGACGGTCGAAGTCGTGGCAACGATCCAGTTCCAGTTTCGCGGTATGAACGTCGTGAAACCGGTGAAACTAACCGGCGTGAATGCCGATGTGCAATCGAAAGTCGGCGGGTTCGGGCAGTTTATCTCCGGGCAGAAACATCTGGCGGTTCCGTCATTCGATTTGTCTCCCGAAGCGTTGCGTCGGTTCGCGCGAAACATCGACGAAAACGCGGGCCTCGACGAGATTATGCGCGGCAAGGCAACCCTCGAAGCCGAGAAGCCAAACGAGTCGGACTTCCTCGGTAGTGGGCCGCGGATTCAAGCGCCGATCGATGTGCCGACAAATTTTCCCGCACCCGATTTGCCTCAATTTGAAGCCCCGAAACCGATTGGTATCTTCGTCGGTCACTCGCTCGCTCACTTCCGCTACAAGAACCCCGAGACGGGGCTGACGGAGGAAATCGCGGCACTGAAGCCTGGCGATAGTGTACTGGTGGCGACGCTCGCCGCCGATGAAATGCGGCCGGTCTGGGGTACGTTCGTCGTCGCGGATTACTTCAAATCCGACATGAGCGAGTACGACAGCCAGTTCGTGTATATGTCGCTCCCGGACCTCCAGCGGTTGCGGCGGATGGGCGACCGCGTGTCGCATATGCAGATTAAATTAAAGGAAGCGACGCCGAAGAGTTTCACGTTCGTGAAGGCAAACGTAACCGATGAAATTCAGAAGCTGTTCCGGCCGTACGAAGTGCGGGCCGCCACATGGGAAGAGCATCAAGGCCCGCTTCTGGCGGCGATCGACGTCGAACGCGGCATCCTGAACTTGCTGTTGTTCATGATCGTCGGCGTAGCGGGATTCAGCATCTTGGCAATCTTTACGATGATCGTGTCCGAGAAAATTCGCGACATCGGCATCATGAAATCGCTCGGGGCATCGAGCCGTGGCGTCATGGGAATCTTCGTCTGGTATGCGGTGCTGCTCGGCTTCGTCGGCTGTTCGCTCGGCACCGTTCTCGGCCTCGGCATCACGTACAACATCAACGCCATCGAGAAGGGAATCACCGTGCTCACCGGTGCCGAACTCTTCCCGCGCGACATTTATTACTTCGACAAAATCCCGACGAACGTCGAATCGCTGACGGTGATCCTCGTCAACATCGGGGCGATGTCGATTGCCATCGCTTCGAGCCTGATACCCGCCTACCGTGCCGCACGCCTGCGACCGATCCAGGCACTGCGCTTCGAGTAATCTCACACAATAGCCCAATGGGAGACGCGGATGTTGCTCGTCGAAAATTTGTTTAAGACGTATCGCCGAAATGTGGATGTGGTCAAGGTGCTCAGTGGTGTGAATCTCACCGTGGAAGACGGCGAGTTCCTGAGCATCGTCGGCGCGTCTGGCTCCGGCAAAAGCACGTTGCTGCACCTGATGGGCACGCTCGATACGCCCGATTCCGGGTCGATTTACCTCGATGGACGGCGGATCGATCAGTTGTCGAACACGCAACGCGACATCCTGCGTAACCGCACGTTTGGCTACGTGTTTCAGTTCTACCACTTGCTGCCAGAACTGTCGGCGTACGAAAACGTGCTGATGCCCGCATTCATTCGCGAATCGACACTCGGCTGGTTGAAGACGCGCCGCCAGTGGCGGAAACGCGCCGATGAGCTTTTCGAGCGAGTCGGACTATCGCACCGTAAGACGCACAAGCCACGCGAAATGTCGGGCGGGGAAATGCAACGTGCCGCGATCGCGCGTTCGTTGCTCCAGAATCCGCGTGTGCTTCTCGCCGACGAACCGACGGGCAACCTCGACTCGCAGAACGGCGAGCAGATCGTGCAACTGTTGCGTAACTTAAACAAAGACGACGGCGTGAGCATCGTCATGGTCACGCATAACCTCGATATTGTGAAGGCAACGGATCGCGTCGTGAAGCTCGTCGGTGGGCGTGTGGCGGAGGAACCGGCCGAACGGCTGTTCCCACCCCGATTGCTGTCGGCGGTCGGTTGAGTATCATTCGCGTATGACGTTGTCTCTGGGGAACGGTGTTCCCCTTTTTTCGTTTGGGGAGTCGGCATGTCCACCCGCGTTTGGATCAACGGTACTTTCTTCGACAAGCACGATGCAAAAATCAGCGTTTACGACCACGGCTTGCTCTACGGCGATGGCGTGTTTGAAGGGATCCGGATCTACGCGGGCAAGGTGTTCAAGCACGCGGAGCATATCGACCGGCTGTTCGATTCGGCCAAGTCCATCGCGTTAAAGATCCCGCTGACGCCTGCGGAGGTGATCGCGGCAGTCGAAGCGACGGTAGCGGAAAACAAAAAGGTCGATGGCTACATTCGCCTCATCGTCACGCGCGGCCCCGGTACGCTCGGGTTGGACCCACGTAAGTGCGAACCGCAGATCATCGTCATCGTCGACGACATTTCGCTTTACCCGAAAGAGCTTTACGAAAACGGCCTTGAGATCATCACCGCGAGCACGATTCGCAACCACCCGAACGCGGTGAATCCTCGAGTGAAGTCGTTGAATTACCTGAACAACATCATGGCGAAGATCGAGGCGATTCGTGCGGGTTGCCTCGAAGCGATCATGTTGAACCACAACGGCGAAGTCGCCGAGTGTACGGGCGACAACCTGTTCATCGTGAAAAAAGGCGTGCTGAAAACGCCGCCGATCGATGCGGGGATTCTCGAAGGCATCACGCGCAACTTCGTCATCGGCTTGGCAAAACAGCTCGATATCCCGTTTCAGGAAGCCTCGTTGACGCGGCACGATGTGTACATCGCCGACGAACTGTTCCTCACTGGCACCGCCGCCGAAGTGATTTCGGTAACCAAAGTCGACGACCGCATCATCGGTACCGGCAAACAAGGGCCGATTACCCGTCAACTTCGCGAACGTTTCCAGAAGCTCGTTCGCGAGTAGTTTGAGGGTCAGCGCGTGTGGCACGCGCGGCTCGCGTGTGATGTGTGATGACCCGCACGCGAGCCGCGTGCTCCACTTCATGTGGTCTGGGCGAACTCGCGCAAGATCGATGCGACCTCTGCGGGCACGGTGCGGTGGATTTGGTGTCCGATGCCTGCGAACTGCCGGTGCTGGTAAACGCGGAGGCTGCGACGCGCGGTTGCGACATCCTCGTCGGCGAACGCTCCGCCGACAGATGGGTCGCCTTGCAAGAGTAGCGTCGGGCATCTTACGGATTGCCAAAGTTCTGCATGATCGTACCCTTCGAGCCACCGACCCGCCGCGAGTGGCACGAACACTTCGGGATCGACGCGCATGAGGAAATCCGCACTCACTTGCAGCGAGGCGCGATCGCGGATCTCACCGAATCGCTTCACCCCTTGCACCGTAGGAATCCGAATGTCGGCGAGGGCGTCGGTCAATTCCTCGAGGCTTCCACCGCGTAGCGCCACCTCGCGCATCCCTGCGAACTGAGCTTGATACGGCGTTGTGCCGATGCGGTCGCCCATCGTGTGAAATGGCGGATCTTCCAACACCACACGCTCGACAAGCGGCGCACATTCGGCCGCCACGGAAAGTGCAACCATCGCGCCGAGCGAGTGCCCCATCACAGTGATAGGTGTCGAAAACGTGCCACGAACGAACGCCATCGCATCCCGCGCATAGTCGGCGACGAGGTACGACCCCGGCACTCGCCCCGATGCGCCGTGCCCCCGAAAGTCGAGTATCACGACATGCCATTGATCGAGTAATTCGGGCAAGAGCGGTTGCCAATCGCGACCATCGCGCGCCACGCCGTGCAACAGTAACAGCGTCGGTTGGGGCGAAGGAAATTCCACGTAATGCAGATCGGGCGGCCCTCGAAAAACTCGCTCGATAGGCGAACGGATCGACTCGCTCATTTCTCGCTCTTCACGAGGGTCGGGAACGGTTTCGCAAGTTGCCCCGCCTTCACGATCCCGCCCTGCATCACCGCGATGAACTTCGTACGGTCTTCGAGGATTGCGATGTCTTCGATAACGTCCCCATCCACTACGAGGACATCGGCGAGCTTACCCTTTTCCAACGTGCCGAACTCGGCACCGCGGCCCATGATTTCCGCGCCCGTCTTCGTCGCGCAGGTTATCACTTCCAACGGAGTCAGGCCGACATCTTTCACGAAGAACGTCAGCTCGCGTGCATAATCGCCGTGTGGGTTCCAGCCGAAGCCGTAATCGCCACCCATCCCCAGGCGACCACCGGCGCGGAGGATGCGGCGGGCGCTCTCCGCCCCCGCTTCCAGCGTCTCCTTGTGGCCGTCGATCACTCGTTGCGACAGGCCGAACTCCTTACCGCGTTCGACGCTCGCTTTCTCGAAATAGAGTGCTGGCACGCACGGCACATCGCGTTCCAACAAGAGTTCCAGGCCTTCGTCGTCGATGAACGTCCCGTGCTCGATGGCGTCGTACCCGGCTCGAAGCGCATTCTTGATCCCCTCGGTGGCGCGGCAGTGGCCGGTGACTTTGAGCTTATGGTTGTGTGCGGTGGCCACCACGGCGTGCATTTCGTCGAACGTCATGCACAACGTGTGGTGATCGTTGGCGTCGGGTGAGGCCGCATCGCCAGTCGGGTAAGTCTTCACCCATTCGATGCCATCCTTCACCAACGCGCGAACCGCTCGCCGTGCGTCGTCTGCGCCGTTGACGATGAACACCAAGCCTTCCATGCCGATCTTGCGGAACTCGGGGTTCCAGTCCATCAGCCCGCCGGCGGAACAGATCTCGCGCCCGCTCGTAGCCAAGCGCGGCCCCGGGATGAGGTCTTCTTCGATCGCCTTTTTGAGCCAGACATCGACGTTGAACAAACAGCCTCCCGAGCGAGCCGCTGTGTAGCCGCATTCGAGTGCAAGCCGCGCGTTGACCGACGAAAGCAGCGAGACGTACTCGACGGGGTACTTGATGTCCAAATCTTCGAGCGCCGCAATATTGAAGTACGTGGCATGGAAGTGCGCCTCGACGAGGCCGGGTAGGATCGTCCCGCCACGGGCATCGATCCGCTCCGCGTTTGGGGGCAACGGCGGCGCAGCCACTGCCGATCCGGCGTAGGCGATGCGACCATCGGTGACGATGAGCAGCCCATCCCGGATCGGTGCGGCTCCCGTCCCATCGATCAATCGCCCGTTGAATATCGCGGCAGTCCCGGTCATCAGTTTCACGGAAGCAATCCTCGTCGGTCGGTGAGAATGTCTTTTTTGTAGCCGAAGTCGCGAGATTTCAATGGTTGTTGAGAATGGCACGTAAAAAACGTGCCCCACGTTGAGGGTACGATTTTCGTGCGTTTGAGTTCCGCTACAATACACCCCATGATGACTGTGGAATCCGACATCGTTCTGAAACGCGACGTGCTGCTGGCGATCCTTCGGCGGTTGCCGGGGGTGGCGGTGGCGTTTAGTGGGGGCGTCGATAGTGCCGTCGTTGCGAAGGCGGCGTTCGTGGCGCTCGGCGATGCGGCGATTGCGGTGACGGCGGATAGTGCGAGTGTGCCACGGAGCGAGTTGATGGCGGCGATCCAGTTGGCGAAACTCATCGGCATTCGGCACGAAGTCGTTCGCACCGATGAATTCGCGAACCCCGACTACATCAAGAACGATGGTAGCCGATGTTATCACTGCAAAACCGAACTGTATTCGCGAATCGATGCGATCCTGCCAACGCTCGGCGTAACGGTTATGTGTAGCGGGGCGAACCTCGACGATGCGGGGGATTATCGGCCGGGGCTGCGTGCGGCGGCGGAACATTCGGTGCGACACCCGCTGCAAGAAGCGGGGTTCACGAAAGCCGATGTGCGGGCGCTCGCGAAACTCTGGGAGTTGCCCGCGTGGGACAAACCGGCCGCGCCGTGTCTCTCGAGCCGGATTGCGCCGGGGCTGGCGGCAACGGCGGAACGCACGCTGCGGGTCGAGCGCGGCGAGGAATATCTGAAGTCGCTCGGGTTGCGCATCTGTCGGGTGCGTTATCATGAAGGCGACATCGCACGGATCGAAGTTCCACCGGCGGACATCGCCCGGCTCAGTATCGAGCCGATTCGTGGCGAGTTGAGCCGCAACTTCCGCGAGATCGGCTTTCAGTTCGTGACGATCGACCTCGAAGGTTTCCGCTCGGGTAGTTTGAACGACTTAATTTCCATCGATGTGAAAGTCCGCTACGGAGCATCGCGATCATGACCCCGCTCGCCGCGAACGTTGCCCTCGATCAATTTTTTCTCGAAGCGCGCTGTCAGTTACTCACCTTGGCCGCGATCCTCGATCGGATCGACCGCGGCAGCGGTGCGGACAAGGCGAACAGCGACCCACGAACGCAGCGAATTCATGCGGCAGTTGCGCTGTTATCGAGTGGAAATCTCGATCGGGCCGCGCAGATTCAACGTCTGTTTTCGCTCGATTACGACCCCGAATGGAAACGTCCGGAGCCACGATAATAGTCGATATTCCGCCACAAGATCGACATTCGTGCATGAAACCCCTGCACGCAGCACGCCAGACTTGTAAACTTCCCTGAATATATATCGGTCATCGCACGGAAACTTGAGGGTTGACATCCATGCCGATCAAAGTCACCTGCAACAATTGCGGCGGCGTATTGCACGCGCCGGATGACTCTGCGGGCAAAAAGGGCCGCTGTCCGACGTGCGGCACGGTCCTCACGATCAACGCCGATATGCCGAACCCAGCGGCGTCATCGGTGTTCGGTGCGCCGATGGGAGGCGCGGATAATTCGGACAAGGCCAATCGGCCGTTGCCGTTCCCACCAGTGGGTGGGCCGTGGACGGGGACGCCGCCCGTGTTTGGGAAAGAGAACGCGACACAACCGGGGCCGAAACCAGCGTTTCCGCCGGCGTCAAACGGGCCGCGTTCGTCGTACGACATCGCGGGGATGCCGGAAGCCGAGCCGATTCGACCGGTACCCGGCACGCCACCGAACACGCACAGCAGCCGCGTGCCCCCCGACCCGCGTAAGTATTCCGAGCCGATGGCGAAGCCTGGTCGGCCTGCCACGGCGAAGAAAACCGAATCCGATGACACGCGATGGAACCGCGTTCGCAAGGGACTCGGTTGGGTGCAGTTCGCCGGACTGTTCGCATTCCTGGCGGTCGTCGGTGCGACGCTGATCCCGATCCTCGCGCAGTTCGGCGTAAATCTTCCCGATAAAACGCCAGGCTATCTCGCGATGGATACCGTTTCGAGCACGACGGAAATCGGCGTCGGTGCCGTGCTGATTCCCGTCGTGTTAGCATTATTCTGCTTGTTGATCGGGCGGATGGGTGTCTCGGCGGCCCCGAGCTCGTCGTATGCACGCGGCCCCGCACTCGCTTCGTCGTTGGCGACGCTCGTCGCGGTCGGCGGGGCGATTGCCCTGCTCGCGATCACCGGCCTCGGCGTCAAAGATGGCTTCGTGCCGAAATTCCAGCCGTCGCCGATCGTCGGTGCGAATCTTCAAACGAAACTCTACGACCTCACGCAGACGAATCTGTTACAAACCGACGGCATCACCGGGGTGATCCAGAGGTTCGGCCTCGCCGCGTTCCTGGCGTTCGGCCTGATCGCGGAAATCTGGTTCTTCGCATCACTCGGGCGGATCGCTGTATACCTCAAGAGTGCGACCGCGAGCGCCCGCATCAACTGCGTGCTGATCCTCAAAGGTACGCTGTTCGCGCTTGCGGTTCTCGCCTGTGTGGCCACCCAGATTTACGGCGATTGGATCAATGCGAACATCTGGTCGAAGTGGAACGGCCTCGACGCCAAGACGCAGGCGATTGCGGTCCCCGGCATCGTGCTGTTCGTCGGCTTCGCGATCTTCGCGATTCACACGCGAATGGTCGGCGGCGTCAAACGCGCCATCCGCGAACACGTCGATCCGGCTAGTATTTAAGCACTCACGAGCCGCCGGGTTCATCCCGGCGGGAGACTCCCACCGGGATGAACCCGGTGGCTCGTCGACTACCGCACGAGCCTCACGCATGACTTCGATTTGCCGCACATTCATCATCGTAGGTTTGCTCGCGGTCCCACACATCGCGTTCGCGCAGGCGAAGCCCGATGCTTCGACGGACTTGTTCAAGCCGGTCGGGCCGGTGCCGGTGTTCAAAATTGCTGTAGACGCGGACAATCTGAAACTGTTGGCAAAAGAGCCTAGAAAGTACTTCCGCGCGACGATCCGCGTCGGCGACCAGAGCTACGCCGATGTCGGTTTGCACCTCAAGGGGGCGGCCGGTTCGTGGCGCGAATGGAACGATAAACCGGGCCTGACGTTGAACTTCAACAAGTTCACGAAGGGGCAACTCTTTCGTAGCGTCGACAAGTTGAACCTCAACAATTCGGTTCAAGACGCTAGCTACATGAACGAACTTTTGGCGAACGAACTCGCGCTCGCGATGGGCGTTCCCGCCTGCCGTTGTACGCACGCGCTCGTCGAACTGAACGGACGCAAAGCAGAGTTGTACGTGCTGAAAGAGGGCTTCGACAAAACCTTCCTGCGTCGGCATTTCGAGAACCCCAACGGCAACCTCTACGATGGCGGTTTCCTCACCGATATCAACGGCGACTTGAAGCTCGATTGTGGTACCGACAACGGCCGCAAAGACCTCAAGGAACTCGTCAAGGCGTGCAACGAGGGCGACGCGAACAAGCGATACGCCCTCATGGAAAAGCTCGTCGACGTCGATAAGTTCGCCTCGAATGCCGCACTGCAAATGATCACCGCCGACTGGGATGGCTACATCCGCAAGCCGAACAACTACCGCATCTATTTCGATCCGAAATCGGGCAAAGCCGTGGTCATTCCGCACGGCATGGACCAGATGTGGCAGAACCCCGGCGAAGGACTCTGGCACGGCTGGGGCGGCATGATCGCCCGCGCGATCATGGATCACCCCGAGGGGAAGAAGAAGGTCATCGCAAAACTGAAGGAACTCACCGAGAAGCATTTCACCATCGAGAAGATGCACAAGCGGATCGACGAGCTACTCCCACGAGCCAAAGTCGCGATGGCGACTATCAACAAAGATTGGGCGCTCGAAGGCCAGATGAAGGCACTCAAGGAACGCATCAAGCAACGGGTGGAATTTCTCAAAGTGGAACTGCCGAAGCTGAAGTAATCGCCAACCTCTCCAGCGAGAACAATGGTCATGTCAATCACCTTCTCCTGCGGTTGCGGTCGATCCTTGAAGGTCGGCGACGAACTGGCGGGGAAGCGCGTCCGCTGCCCCGCGTGCAATAAAGCCGCCGAGGTGCCACCCGCCGATGACGGGGGCTTTGAAGTCGTCGACGACGAACCGCCGAAACCCGTCCGTGCGACGGTTGCAAAGGCGGTTCCCGCGAAAGCCAAGCCGCCCGACGATGATTTTGAACTGGTCGACGACGACGAAGAAGAAGTGAAACCGAAAAAGAAAAAACGGCGCGATGAGGATGAGGACGAGCGGCCCGCAAAACGAACGAGCCAGAAGTCGAAGCGATTCGACGATGACGACGACGAGGAAGACGATCGACCCCGCAAAAAGAAACGGAAGTCGCAACCGGCCGAGGCGTCTGGCGGTAAGCGGTTACTTTACATCTTCGGTGGTATCGCCATAATTATCGCCGGTGTGGTCGTCGCTTACTTCTCTTCGCAAAGTGAAGGCAGGCGGGTTGGTCGTGGCATCGGCCTGGGTGTCGTGCTCGCGATCGGCGGTTGCATCGGCATTTACCGAGGCGCTACGGGCGAGATCGGTGGCGATGAGGAAGATGATGATGACGATGACTGAGCCGCGAACGTAAACTGATAATACATGAGGGCGATTGCCCACGAAATTTCACCGTCCGCTCCGGAGTCCGCACGCATGTCCGACGTTCGCGAAACGCAGCTCCTCATTATCGGTGGTGGCCCTGGCGGTTACCCCGCGGCGCTCCATGCGGCCGATCATGGCATCGCCGTGATCCTCGCCGACGAAGACCCGAAGCTCGGCGGCGTTTGCCTCAATCGCGGTTGCATTCCCTCGAAGGCGCTCCTCCACGCCGCGAAGATTATTCGCGAAGCCCACCACGCGGCCGAGATCGGCCTGTCGTTCGGCGAGCCGAAGCTCGACCTCGAAAAGCTGCGTACGTTCGTTCAGACGAAAGTCGTCGGCAAGCTCACCGGCGGCATCGCGATGTTGTGCAAAGGTCGCGGCGTCAACGTCATTAGAGGACACGTTGAGTTCCTCGATGCGAACACCGCGAAAGTGAACGATGAGACGATTCGCTTCCAACATGCAATCATCGCGACGGGCAGCGTGCCGGTGATGCCGAAGACGTTCGCGATCGACGATCCGCGCGTCATGGACAGCACCGCCGCACTGTTGCTACCCGACGTTCCCAAGACGCTCCTGGTCGTCGGCGGCGGCTATATCGGCTTGGAAATCGGCAGTATCTACGCGGCACTCGGCACGAAAGTCACCGTCGTCGAATTCATGGATGGCCTGCTACCGATGGCAGACCGCGACCTCGTCAAACCGCTCGAAACCAAGCTGCGTAGCGAGTTCGCGAACATTTACCTGAATACGAAAGTCGCGAGCATCGCCGCGACACCCGCCGGTATCGTGGCGACACTCGAAGGCAAAGACGTGCCCGCGACGATGACCTTCGACCGCGTTCTCGTCTCGGTCGGCCGTCGCCCCAACTCGGCCAACCTCGGCCTCGATAAAGCGGGCGTGATCGCAACGGATCGTGGCTACATCCCGATCGACAAACAGCGCCGCACGAATGTGCCGCACATCTTTGCCATCGGC
This sequence comes from Limnoglobus sp., assembly GCA_043785305.1. Lineage (GTDB taxonomy): Bacteria > Planctomycetota > Planctomycetia > Gemmatales > Gemmataceae > Limnoglobus. The sequence continues at coordinate 27,098 of JAYVXI010000234.1, forward strand.
GATGTGGGCGAAGAACCCGGCCTGGCACACAAGGCCACTGCCGAGGCCCGCGTAGCCGTGGAAGTGATCCTCGGCGAACCGGCCGAGTGGAACCCGCGTGCCATCCCGGCGGTGATCTTTACCGATCCGGAAATCGCCTGGGCGGGGCTAACGCAAGTCGATGCCGAGAAGGGTAATATCCCGCACGAGATTCTGAAATTCCCGTGGGCCGCGAGTGGCCGGGCCGTGGCACTGAACATCACGAACGGGCTGACGAAAATGCTCGTGGACCCGGAAAGCAAACGGGTTCTGGGCGTCGGGATCGTCGGCACCGGGGCAGGCGAGTTGATCGCCGAGAGCGTGCTCGCCATCGAGATGGGGGCCGTCGCCCGCGATATTCTCGAGAGCATCCACCCGCACCCAACGCTCAGCGAAACTGTGATGGAAAGCGCCGAACTCGCCTACGGCGCAGCCACCCACGTCGCCAAACCGCGCAAGGTCGTGATTTAACACAAGATTTTTAACCGCAGAGTTCGCAGAGAACGCGGAGTTCAAATCGAGTAAGCAAAGCGATAGTGGATTGCCGAAATCTCAATCTTACCTTTGCGTACTCAGCGCCCTCCGCGGTTAATTTCTGATCTGGTCCACTCCATGAACCGACGACAGTTTCTTGCGACTTCCGCGTTGCCGTTGGCGCTCGGTTGCGCGCGCCGTGAGGCGAAACCGGCGACGGGGCCGATCGTGACCGCTTCCGACCGCGAGCGGATTCTCAGTGATGCGGATGCTCGTGAGAAGCATTTGTTACTTCGAGAAGCGTGTCGCGTGCCGTTGGGTGCGGTGCGAACGACACCGAAACCGGGCATCGACTTGTTGAAAGAACTGCCCGATTTGAAGGTGTTATTGCGAGTGACGCAGCGATTGCATCCGCGTTTCGGCGACGAACCGAAGCCGGACCGCACGAAGCTCGGCGGGCAGTTTCTCTGGCCGTCTGCGGAAGCGTGGCCCGATTGCCCGACGTATCGCATCCCGCTCGTTCCCGTGTTGCAACTGCGAATTGAAGACGCACCTGCCGGGTTCGCGTTCAAGCCCGGCACCGATTTGCTGCAACTTCTTTGGTCGCCACGCGACCCGGTGAATGGCATCATTTCGTCGCGAGTGATGTGGCGGAAAGCCTCATCTATCGGTGCAGATTTGGTGGCACCGCCATCGTTGGAACACGCCTTCATGGGCTACGTGCCGGTGCCGTGTGCGATCTTCCCGGAGCGCGTGATGGAGTTCCCGCCACTCGCGATCATGCCAAAACAGATGCGCGAAACGATCCAGTTCGGCAAGCCAATCGCGCCAGACGATTACACGAATTTTCTCTCATCGTCGCCCGGCACGAAAGTCGGTGGCTGGCAGCGCTACGCCGCCGACGGCACCGGCTGCCCCACCTGCAAACACCCGATGGACTTCCTGCTCTCCGTCGACTCCGAAGAATGGCAACCGCCCACCGCGAAGCGTTGGAAGCCGACCGAAGACCCCGACACCGAAGGCCACCGTCGCGCCGCTGGGTTGAGCTTTGCGAAGCCAAACGCCACCATGCAAGTCTACATCTGCCGCCGTTGCGAAGCGATGCCGACAACGGCACTACTCTGCGGCGAGCGTGGGGTGTCAGCCCCATGATTCTTCCGGCATCTTTATCGTGGCAAATAGCGAGTGATGGTGGGATAAACCCACTTGCTACTTCGTCCCATTTCGCAGTATCATTTCAGTAGAGTCAAAATGTAACGAAAGAGCTGTATGCAAACCGAAACTCGAACGACCGATTCAAAGGCCCGACTCGTCTTGCCCAAGTCATTCGCCAACGCCACCGTCGTCATCGAACTCGTGAGCGAAACGGAGATTCGCGTACGTCGGGCGAAAGTGGTTCTGGAAGAGGATTTGCCGTTCCGCGAGGAAGCCTCTTCAGTATTGTCGGATCGGGACCGCGACCGCTTCTTGAAGCTGTTGGCAAACCCACCCGCCCCAACCACTGCCCTCAAGAAAGCGGCTGCCCGCCATAAGGCACGCCGTGGATGAGTGGATTATCGAGCCGTTCGACAAATTACACATCCGCGATGGTTTCTCGTGTGGGAAGTCTTCGCTCGACGATTTCATCCGCACTCGTGCGAGCCAATACGAAAAACGACAGTTAGGCAAGACATTCGTAGCCGTGCATAAAGGTGCGAAAGATGTCCTCGGTTACTTCACTTTGGCAGCCGGAGCGGTGAATTACGAACATCTACCGGTCGATGTATCCCGAAAACTCCCGAAGCACCCAGTTCCCGTCGTACTTCTCGCGCGGCTGGCCGTCGATCAGTCCGCTCAAGGAATGCGGCTTGGGGAAGGGTTGCTTTTGGATGCCCTCCAACGCTCGCTCGATCTGTCCACCATACTCGGCATCCATGCAGTTGAAGTGGACGCGATAGACGATGCCGCCGCAAAATTTTACCGGAAATACGGATTCGTAGCACTCCTCGACGATGTTCATCATCTGTACTTGCCAATATCCACGGTCCAGGGTTTGCTCGGGTAACAGAACCGGGGCCCCGCTCGTCAAGAATCATGGGCTTGTGTCGTCGCCTGCACTTCCGGTAACCTCGATTGCGGTTATCGGCTTTTACCCGGGGCACAACATGTTACCTCGCATCTACATTTTCGTACTCTTCGGCGTCTTCATCGGTGCGGATCGTGCCAGGTCGGACGACGCGAAACAACCGGCGTTTGCGATCGAGTACTTGGCGATCAAGAAAGACCTCGATGCAAAGTGGGAAAAGGTCAGCGCTCCACTTTGGAAAGAGCATGAGGAGGCAAAGAACGAGAAGGATCGCGAAGCGACCATGAAGCGGATCGCCGACGAATCGAACAAGATCCATCGGCCTGCGACGGCGAAGGTGATGTCCATCGTCCGCCCGCACGCCGCCGACCCTGCTGCCGTCGATACGCTCGTTTGGGTGGCTCAAGGCAGTTCGCCAGACTATTGCAATGAGGCGGCCGAACTACTGCGGAAACATCACCTCACGAATAAACAAACTCTCAAGCTGGCGTATTGGAGCAAGTCCGCCCCGATGAAGTGGACCGAGCCATTACTTTGCGACCAACTGAATGCCACCGATTTGCCGATTGCTGAGAAACCGCGAATCTTACTGGCATTGGCGATGGTCAAGCACACTCAGAGTAAATGGCTTTCGGATATGGCTGCTAGTACAGACAAGAGCGATTTATTAAAAATGGAGAGTCTTTTTGGGAAAGTGTTCATCGACGATCTCCGCAAAATGGATGTGTCCAAGACGGAGGCCGTTGCGATCCAGTTGTTCACCGAGTTGATCGAGAAACATGGGACGGAGAAACTGATCGATGGGCTAACGTTCGGCAAAGTGGCCAAGTCGGCGATCTTCGAGATGCAAAATTTGTCGATTGGCAAAACCGCGCCGGACATCGTCGGCGAGGATACCGATGGCGTGAAGTTCAAGCTGAGCGACTATCGGGGGAAAGTCGTCGTGCTGTCTTTTTGGGCGACGTGGTGCGGGCCGTGCATGGCACAAATTCCGCACGAGCGTGAGATCGTCAATCGGCTGAAAGACAAGCCGTTCGTCATCATCGGCGTGAATTCGGACGAAGATAAGAAGCCACTGAAGGCAGTCATGGAAAAGGAAAAGATCGCGTGGCGATCGTTCTGGTGCGGCGAAAAAGGCCCGATGAGCGATCTACCCTCAGCCTGGAACGTGACCGGCTGGCCGACCATGTACGTGTTGGATCACAAGGGAATCATCCGCGGCAAACAGGTCTACGGGCAATCGCTCGATCGAGTCGTCGACAAATGGATCGCGGTTGCCGAACGCGGCGAGTAAGCCCGTCGCAATTTCGCGTTCCCCGTCGCCACTTGCTCCTAGAATACCCGCATGGAGCACTCTGCGATACGCACCGTCGATTTGACCCGCATTTACCAGAAGCCACGCAAAAGCTGGTTTCGGCGCAAACCGGACACGGGGCCGAAAGTGTTCACCGCACTCGGTGGCGTCAGCCTCGAAGTGCAACCCGGCGAACTCTTTGGGTTGCTCGGCCCCAACGGTGCGGGCAAGACGACACTCATCAAGATTTTGACGACGCTACTCGCGCCATCCGAAGGCACCGCGTTCGTCGATGGTCTCGATGTCGTCAAGCACGCAGATACGATTCGTCCGCGAATCAACATGGTGTCTGGCGGCGAATCGAGCGGGTATGGCATTCTGAACGTGCAGGAAAATCTCTGGCTGTTTAGCCGCATTTACGGCGTGCCAAACGAACTGATTAAACAACGCATCGACCGGATGCTCAGCGTCGTCGGCCTGACCGACAAGAAGAACTCGAAGGTCAGTCACCTTTCTACGGGGCAACGCCAGAAGATGAACTTCTGCCGTGGCTTCATCACCGATCCGAAGATCCTGTTTCTCGATGAACCGACGCTCGGGCTGGACGTGACGGCGGCACGATCGATCCGGGCTTTCATTCAAGAATGGATGAAGGAAAACAAAGAGCGAACGATCCTGCTGACGACGCACTATATGGCGGAGGCGGATGAGTTGTGCGACCGGCTGGCGATTATCGATCAGGGGAAAGTGTTGGCGTGCGATACGCCGACGAACCTCAAACGCCGCGTGCAAAAGTACCCGTTATTCGAGATCAGCCTGTCGCCATCGGCCAACGGATTCCTCGCGATTCCAGCGCTGCCCGGCGTCCACAAGGCAACGACCACCGAAACGCCAAACCGCGTCGAATTAAAAGTGTCGCTCGAAGAGGATTCCATCATCGGCAGCGTGGTGCAGACGATCATCGCGAACCACGGCAAGATCCTCAGCCTCAAAAAGACCGAGCCAACATTGGAAGACGTGTTCATCGAACTCGTCGGCCACGGCCTGGAAACTGTCGCAAAGTAGAGATCGAATGCAAGCGAGTATTACGCTGTTTCTCCAGGCCATGTTCGCCCGCAGTTACGCGCGCATCATTTGGATGTTCCGCAACCGCACGTGGATCTTCCAGGAAACGATCCTGCCGATTCTCTCGGTGTCGGCGTTCGCGTATGCCTATCGTGCGATGGGGGCACCGGAGCGATTCGTCGGTTATGTCGTACTGGGTGCTGCGATGACGGCATTTTGGTTCAACGTGCTCTGGAGCATGGGCGCGCATCTGTATTGGGAACGCGACTCGGGAAACCTCGAACTGTACATCATGTCGCCCGCCCCGATGATGAGCATTTTGGCAGGCATGGCGATCGGTGGAATGCTGACGACCGCGACGCGCGCGATGGCCATTCTCATTACGGGCGTGTTCTTGTTCCAAGTGCCGCTCGACCTGACGCATGGCTGGTTGGCACTGCTCGCGTTCACGTTGACTTTGATCGCACTTTACGGCTTGGGCATGATGTTCGCGTCGCTGTTTCTGCTCTGGGGACGGGAAGCGTGGCACATTGCGAACTTGCTGCAAGAACCGGTTTTCTTGCTGACGGGGATGAACTTTCCAGTGAAGATTTTCATGAGCCTGCCGATCTTCATTCTCGGCTTTGCACTCGCGATCCCGCTCACTGCCGGGATGGACGCGATGCGACAACTCCTGTTCCCGCCTGCGACGGATCGACTGCTTTCCGCCGAGACGGAGATCGCGATTCTCAGCGTCCTTGCCGTCGTGTTTCTTTTCACGGCCAGATTGTTCCTCGCCCGCCTCGAACGCAAAGCCAAGGCAGATGGCAAACTGAGCTTACGCTGGCAGTGAAGCGCACGCGCTCCGCTAAGAAGACTGCGCGTCGCGGCTAATTCAACCTAAACGACGACTTTGAATTGGACCGTCCCGACTTGCACGATGTCGTCGCCTTGGAGTACGCGCTGTTGGCCGGGGTGTAACCGCGAACGGTTTACGAAAGTGCCGTTGAGGCTGTTGAGGTCTTCGATGACGATGATACTGCGTTCGAGCGTGACGACCGCATGTTGACGCGACGACCACACTTGTTCGGGCATCTCCTGCCCCGTGAGATCGATATCGACGGGTTTGTCGGCGGAGCGACCGATGTAGTTGGGGCCTTCGTAGACGAGGAATTCGGTACCGACGGCAGCCCCTCGAATCACGATCAGTCGCGGATCGCGATAGGGTAACGGCGTTTCGACCGATGTCGAAACCGAGGCAGTCGGATCGCCGATATTTGGCGAAACGGCAGGATGGCTGAGGTCGGTACCGCCACCGAGCGCGTTGCCGATAGGGGCTTTTGCAATCGTGATCGGCGAGCGAATCGTGCGATTCGACGATTCATCGTCGGCTGCGACTTGCTTCAACCGCGTAACGAGTTGCGTTGCGTAGGCGGGATATTCGTCGGTATTTGGGTCGGATTCGATCGCTGGAGATTCTGGGCGAGCCAGACCCGCCGGGAAACGGAACTTCCCACAGCGACCGCACACGATGGCGTCGATAGGATTCGTCGATAAACAAAGCGGACAAGTACGCATAACCTTCGCGACCCCACGCGAGAGGGCAAAAACCGGTCAGCACGTTCGGCGATGCAACCACAACACGCCCCGCACTCTTGGAACCATAACTCAAAGTTGCACTCGCGGCGCATATTTCGAGCGAACCGCTTCAAATCGCACACAATCGTACTGTCGTGCCAGACGAGAATTCGTTCGGCAACTGAAATCTGTTCGTTAAACCTCGGTTTGGCGGAACTCCAATACGATGCCTTCGATGGCCAGTTCCCCATCTGCAACGATTTCCAGACAGACTTCGTTCCGGTTCAAAAGCAAGCCGGTGATTTCCAACGCGAACGGCATATTTGCCTCGAAATCGCCGAGCCACGTGCCGTTCAGTGTTGCCGTACCCGTCCCGGGCGAGGAACTGGCGACGATCCAGACGGTTTCATTCGCGTCCAGTGTGCGCGGTTTGCCGAACGACCGCGCACACCGCATCCGACCTGTGGGCAGTACGGTCGCAATCCAGAAGTGATTCAAGCGAATCGTGTGTGTCGTCATATGCAGAGTGCCTCAAGTGTGGTCGTGAGAACAGGATACGCAGGCCTACGGCACCGGTAAAGTTTCGCGCGGCGAACGATACTGCGACAAACTTCGCAAGAAGTTGCTTGTATTCCCCTCGTTCGACGCGGTACGATGGTCTTGCGAGGAATTGGGTTCCGAATTGCAGGAGGGTGGCGTCCATGCGTCGATTCATCGGCACGATCGGTGTGGCAGCACTTTTCGGTATCGTTTCGGCTGCGGAACCCGCGAAAACGCCTCCGATTGAAATCCTGATTCAACAACTCGGCGAACCGCGTTTTGAAGATCGCGAACGTGCCAGTTTTGGCTTGCGAAATCTCGGCACCTCCGCCATTCCCGCACTGAAACAAGCCGTCGATCAATCGACCGATGCCGAAGTGCGCGATCGCGCCGAGACATTGCTGATCCATCTCGGCAAAATGGCAGAGTCCGAACGCTATCTCGTTGCGAAAACGATCGGACTCGACTACCGCAACGTACCCGTTTCCGCCATCGTTGCCGACTTCGCCAAGAAATCCGGGATCAATCTGATCCTCGTCGTGGGCAAGGTCAAAGAACCGAACCGAATCGTGACCGTCACCAGCAGCGAGATCCCCATTTGGCAGGCACTCGAGGCGATTTGCCTCGCAACGGGGCTTTGCGAGGAACATCGAACCGAACTGCCGTTACCCAAAAACGCGAGCGCGAACAGTACGAGCTACTACAGCAATGGCCGTGCGATGCGGATGTCGTGGAACGAGGACGGTAATAATCGCAACCCCCTGACGCCGGGAACTGCGCCGATTCTATTGATCGACGGTAAAGGCGAACGCCTTGCCAGCCAAGCGACCGGGCCGGTTCGCGTGCTGTCGCTACCGTCGCGCTTCCCCGGCAATCGGATTACCCGCGGTGTGGGGCGCGTGCAGATTTGCCTCGATGTTGCCCCGTTGCCGAGCCTCAACTGGCAAGGCGCATCGAACGTGCGCGTCACCCGTGCGATCGACGAAGACGGGCGGCCACTGTTCGCGGATCTCATACCCGAGCACGAATATAATCTCAACAATTACAGCAATTGGGGCTGGGGCGGGCGAGTCGTGATGATGGGAGTTGGCGGTGGGCAATTCATGCAAGTGTTCGACGGCGATAACGGTGGCAACCCACAAGTGCAGACCACCGCACCGAACCCACGTTTAGCGCCGCTCGCAATTCGTACCGACGACCGAAGTATTCGTCTGCTCAAGCGGCTCGAAGGTGTCGTTAGCGGTGATATTCACGTGCCGAACGTGCCGATTGTTACCATCGACCAGATGGCGAACTCCGTAGGCAAATCCACCGAAGGGCCGTATAGCTCGAAGCTTACGGTTTCCGAATACACCGTGCATAAAGATGGCTCGACAACGGTTCACATTCGCGGGGAAACGATGCAGCAATGGGTGTTGCAGCAGATGATGGGCGGGCGAGCGATTCCACCCGAAGCGTTGAACATCGGCAACCTCATCAACACCGTAAAATTTTACGACGCACAGGGGAAAGTCCTTCCCGCACCGCAGCAAACGGCAATGAATTACTCCGGCGATGGCTGGCGTCAGACGATCGACATGACGCTCAAGTTCCCCAAGACCAGCACCCACGGCGTGCCAACGAAGGTCGTTCAAACGGGAACGAAAGTCGTATCGGTCGATGTGCCGTTCCAGTTAGAGAACGTGAAACTGCCGTGATCTGGTCATTGCAAATGGACATCGTTTATCGCGGTTGGCTCACATCGGGCGATTCGTCGATGATCTGAAGGTGTTGTTGTGCCCCGAGTAACCCGCGGTGCTTCAATCGCACGAACTCGATCATCGGGAACACGCGCTCCACCCGCTCCGCGTTCGCGGCCCACCACTCGGACCAAGGCAGCACACTCTCCGGGTTCGCAATCGCTTGCCGAAAGTACGCGCGACAATACGCAATAACCAATTCCGGTGGAAGTTCCGGCGTAATGTCCGCGAGTATCTCATCCATGTGGCAGGTGCTCGATTGTCAGTTTGAACCGGCGTTCACTGACTCAGATCTGGTCAGCCGCACCACTTCTGGCAGAACCTCTAGGATTTCGAGTGACTTGATTCCTCACCGAACAAGGCACTGTCGTGTCACGCCTGTATCACGAGACACGCCCACACCGGATCGGTGTGGGCGTGAGTTTAATAATCGTGTGTTTGCAGGTTAGTACCGACCGCCGCCACCACTGCCGCCGCGGCCACCACCGCCGCCGCCGCCACCATAACCGCCGCCGCCGCTACCGCCGCGGCTGCCACCACCGCCGCCACCACCGTAGCCGCCACCACCGCCGCCGCCCCCGCCCGTGCGTGGACGCTCTTCGCGTGGCTTGGCTTCGTTCACGGTCAGACGACGACCTTGAAATTCTGCACCATTGAGGCCTTCAATGGCTTGCTCGCCACCATCGGTCATTTCGACGAAGGCGAAGCCGCGGCTCCGACCCGTTTCGCGGTCCGTCACCAGTTGGGCCTTCGCCACGGTGCCGTACTGCGAGAATGCCTGAACGAGATCTTCCGACGTGGTACCGAACGGGAGATTCCCGACGTACAGATTCGAAACCGCCATAACAGTCCCCTCACGCTGAGATAGGTTGTCCTACCCAGCACTCCATGAATGCGAAACACGAACGACCACGAATTGGGTCGTCCGAGGATAGTGGCAAGATTTCGCCTGCCCTATCACACACCGAACGGTTGTAGTCCCATCCAGATAAACGCGATTGTACGAGACGCAATAAATATAGCGAGACGATTTTCTCCAATAATTCAAGATTGTGCAAAGTTTTCGCTTTCAGTCACCGTCACTTCGCCGTCTGGCTCGAACGTCACCGAAGCATCTCGCCACGCGAAATCGGGCATATTTCCAGCGCCCGATGCGGCCAGAATCGCATCGCCGATCGAGTGCATCGCGAGTGCCCGTAGTCCTACATACGAAGTCGTCAGTCGCGGATTGATTTCGATTGCGACATCGCCAGAACCGCTTTCCGCGAAGCCCAAAATGAGATCGACGCCGACGTAGCCACGCAACCCCGGCACGCATTTGACGGCGCGCACCGCGAGCGATTCCGCACGCCTCACAAGTGACTCGGGCAGCGGCATTGTCCCGCCGAGATACTTCAGGCGGCCATCGCCGGATAGCAACTGCATACACGGCATCAGGGCGATGATTTTCGCTTCGCAAATAATTAGCGAAATACTTGCAGAAAGTCCGGCGACGTGCGGTTGCGCGAGCATTTCCCAAGGCTCCGTCGCCGCGTTTTCGTAATCTGCGGCGTGCCTTGCAAGGTAAGTCGCCGTCGAACCCGCACCGTAACGGGGCTTGAACACCGCGGGGACGGCATCGCGCGGCCAGTCCTCAAGCCCACACGTCGGCGGCGTCGGTATGCCGTGCGTTTGCCAATGTTGACTGAGTGCGAGTTTGTCCGCACACAGCACAACCCCGCGATGCTCCGAACCCAGGTTGCACGTCGAAGTGCGTTCCGCAAGCGATGTGAGTCTGGCCAGAATGCCATCGAACTCCGGCGCGATAATCAGCGTGAAATCGGCGACATGGCACTCGTTTTCAAATGCCGTATCGTCACTGCCCGTGAAGAACGCGACTTCGTAGTCCGCGTTCTTGCGAAAGTCCGCCGCGATGGCATCGCGCATCGCAAGTCCTTCGCGATATAGCGGATCGAGGCCAGTTCCCGTAGCGGTGAGATGCTCGTAGAGGAAGATTCGCGGCACTACTTCACCGCGTTCATCGCGAGTGCCAGCAGATTTGCGGTGGCGATGGCGGGTCCGTTTTTGGAACCGAAGATTGCGGTACCTGCGACGAAGACGTTCGCTCCCGCTGCCGATGCCGCGACGATGGTATGCGCGTCGATGCCGCCATCGACTTCGATCTCGCACTTCGGGTTTTGTTCGTTAATCCAACGGCGTAACTGGCGAATACGTGCGGTACTTTCGGGGATGTACGCCTGGCCGCCGAAGCCGGGAAACACCGTCATGCACAACACCAGATCGATATCGGTGAGGTACGGCTCAATCCTGTCGATGGGGTAATCGGGGTTGAACGCCAGCCCGACTTTCTTGCCGAGCGAGCCGCGAATGTGCTGGATGAGTTCGAGCGGTTCGGGCACGACTTCGAGGTGGAAAATGAACGTGTCCGCACCTGCCGCCACGAAACCATCGAGGAACGACGCGGGTCGTTCGACCATCAGATGCACTTCGAGTGGCCGTTTGGTGATCGGCCGCAACCCCTTCACCACCACCGCACCCATGCTCAGGTTCGGCACGAAATGGCCATCCATCACATCGATGTGGACGCGGTCCGCACCGCCCTTTTCGGTCTCCAGAACGAGTTCGCCGAGCCGCGAAAAATCGGCAGCCAGAATCGACGGAGCAATGTAAGCCATGACAGTCTCGCGCGGTGTGTTTGTGCTAATCGTAGGTTATCGAACCGTTTTCGCTCCGTCCATCCGGAACGGGTATCCCGACGCGAGGCGAGCGGTGGATACGCCATTCGGGTTGCCCTTCTCAGCGTTCTTCGAGTATTCCTAACGAACAAACTTGTTCCCGATGGCATGGATGCCGCAGATGCACGTATTTATCAGTTCCGGCGAACCGAGTGGCGACTTGCACGGCGCGAACCTGGCACGTGCCTTGATCGCCCGCGATCCGGCCACGAAACTCGTCGGCTTCGGTGGCGATAACATGGCGGCGGCGGGCGTCGATCTCATGTATCCGCTCACGCAGTTATCCGTCATGTGGCTCAGCCGTTCGATCGTGAACTTGCCGAAGTTCTTTCAACTCGCAGATCGTGCCGAACGCTATTTCCTTCGCCACAAGCCCGATGCGGTGGTGGTCATCGACTTCCCCGGCTTCCATTGGCATATCGCGAAACGTGCCAAAGCGGCGGGCATCCCCGTTTACTACTTCGTGCCGCCACAACTCTGGGCATGGGGCGGTTGGCGTGTCCGCAAGATGCGCCGCACAGTCGATGCCGTTCTGACTGCGTTGCCGTTCGAGGAGGAATGGTACGCGGCAAAGAAAGTGAACACGCATTATGTCGGCCATCCGTACTTCGACGAGATGCCACGGCAGACGCGGAATGCGGAGTTCATGGCCGAACAGCGTGCGAAGGGGAAAGCGATCGTCGCGATTCTACCGGGGTCGCGCAACCAAGAGGTTTCCGCGAACTTGCCGTTGATGCTCGAAGCGGCGAAGAAAATCTCCGCGAGCCGTCCGAACACGCGATTCTTGATTGCAGCCTTCAACGACAAACAAGGGCGAAAAGCGAAAGAACTACTGGCGGCCAGCGGGCTGACGGCGGAAGTTCACGTGCAGCGGACGCCGGAGATCATCGAACTATGCGAGGCGTGCATCGCGGTTTCCGGCTCGGTTGGCCTCGAACTCATGTACCAACTCAAGCCAACGGTGGTCGTGTACCAATACTCGCGGTTGGCCCGTGCGGTGAGTTCGATGCTGATGACTTGCCCGTATATCAGCCTCGTGAACCTGCTGGCGAAGGAAGAAATCTTCCCCGAGTTCCTGACGTACGAAGACCGCACGCCGGACATCGCACGGCAGATTTTGCGTTGGCTGAACGATGCCCCGAGCCGTGCGGCCACCGTCGCGAAACTGCAAGCGCTCCGCGACATTGTCGCCGTCCCCGGTGCTTGCGAACGCGCCGCCGACTTCCTCGTCGACGCGATCGCGGCCCATCAAAAACCAGCGGCCATCCGCCGTGCCGCGTGATTACTTCAGCAGCTTCTCGACTTCGTCGTTGAGCATCGGGAAGCCGGTGTTCTTGTTCGCGACTTTGCCCGTCTTGTCGATCAGGAAGAAGTGCGGCCCCATGATCCCGTACTGGGCCGCCAACCCTTGCTGGAAGAGGTGATCGCCGGGCAACTGCGTGGCCGTAATCGCCTGAGCCGCCTGCTGAGGATTCTGATCGAGGCAGACCGTCACGATCGATAGCTTCTTGCTCGCCGCGTGCTTCTTTTGCAGTTCATTCAGTGCGGCGGCTTCTTCCTTCAACCGCGAGTGGAAGCTACCCCAGTAATACACGATCACCACCTGGCCGGTCAGCTTCGCGACATCGACACCGCCCTTGCCGTCGAGCGTTGGCCCACTGAGCGCGAACGGCTTACCTTCGCTGTCGATTCGCAACACCGCACCGCGAGCTTGTGCCCCGAGTGGGTGCGTGCTGAAGTTCTTCGCGAGTGTTTCGTAGTAACCTTTCGACACCGTTTCCGAATCCTTCGCACCCGAATATTCCGTCGCCATCGCGAGTCGGTACAGGGCTTCGGGCGTTTCTTCGATGTTCGGGTAAGTCGCCACGAATCCATCGAGTTGATCGCGCCACCACTTCTGAAGTTCGGTGACTTTCGTCTGATTCGCATCGCTCGCGACTAGGCGTGTCGCGTATTCCAACCCGAGCGCCCGGTACGCGGCGAAGCCAGCCAGTGGCGACTTCGGCGCGACTTTGTCGATCTGCGTTCGCCACGCATTGAGTTGCTCGGCCGATTTCGCATCGCCGTATTCGCCGGCGGCCACATACGCTTCGAGCAGTTGTCGCAGCCACGAATCTTGCCGTGGGTCGCCTTGCAGTTTCGCGACGATCTTCGCCAAAACTTCCGCGCGGGCCACGTGATGTTTCGCGACCGATTCGCGATTGCTCGCATCGGGTGGCTTCACCGCACTGAGTTCCGCGACGAGTTCCTTCACCGCTTCGGGTACGACAGCGGCGCTATCGGCTTCGCTGCTGTTGCGGTCGGGCGAACCGGGTAGCGGGCCGTCGATGATTCGCCAGGCGCGGCCAATTTGCACCAGTTCGCCGAGTTGAAACGTTGCCGCGGTGTTGCTAACGCCCGTATCGACGAGCACGCCACCGTTGCGGTGCCGAACGAGGTCCATCTTGCCGCTGAACGCATCGAGTGGCGTCGTTTCGGGTGCCCACAACTCCGCGTGAACCCACTTCGCCTTGTCGGTCAGTTTCAGTTTGGCACTCGTTTCTTCGAAGTTTGCAACGACGCGGCTCATCCGCGCTTGCAACTTTTCCACTTGAGGAACGGGCAGCCCGAGCAACTGCATTTCCGGTGGCGACATCATGAGTGTGCGCAGGCGACGAACATCTTTCGCAACGAGCGATTCAAAGACTTCCTTGCTCACTTCTTCAGGTGAAATGATCTCCCAAGAATCGATCAGACCATCGCCATCGACGTCGGCACCTTGCTTGCTGCCGAGCGCGCCGAGCCAACGGAATTGATCGACCTTGCCGCTGCTTTTCGTGTCGGTTTCGCGGTAAACTTCTTGTCCGTCGAGGTAAAACGAGAAGATGTTGTAATTCTCGGTGCCGATGGCGAGGAATCGGCGAATCGGCTTGTTATTCGCGTCGAGGAGCGCGTGCCCGATGGTTTTTTTGTCGTCTGGGTATGCCACAACGCGACAGCGTGCGAGTTCCGCCGCCGTCGGCGTGGTGACAGTCACACCCGCCTGTTTCGGCTGGATCGCCGCGAACTGTTCGAGTTTCGGCGTGGGAGGTAACGCCTCGGCAACGTTCGTGCCGATGCCGGTGCTCAACGACAAGATCGCGAAGGCTTTGGCTGCAAATCGTTTCGTAGTCATGCGCGACACCCTCAAGGAACGCGACCGCACTCGTCCGGCACGACCGCTACTCGTGGTATCGGCCAAACAATCGCTACAAGTGAAAGCGAAACGTAGTTTGTCCGACCGAATCATTCAAAAAACGTCGCGCACGGTTCCCACGGCTGAGCGAAGAGACGGGCGTGTCGTATCGCGGAAGTGAAAACGCCCAACTGAGAATCCTTCACGTCGTTGCCTCCTCTCCGTAAGTCGATCCATATAACGAACTAATCACTGCGAATTTAACGTCTGAAGGTGTCATCATGGCCGAGTGGCAGCGTACGAAGACTTGTGGCGAACTGCGCGAAGAACATATCGGCCAAACGGTCACGCTGAACGGCTGGGTGCTCATCACCCGCAACTTTCCGAACCAGGCGTTCATCGATCTTCGCGACCGCTACGGCCTCACGCAAGTCGTAGTTGAAGATGTCGACAAAGTGCTGTTCGCCGCCGCGAATGAACTCGGGCGCGAGCACGTGATCTCGGTTACGGGCGTCGTTCGCAAACGCCTGCCGGGTGCCGAGCGACCGAACATTGCCACGGGCAAAGTCGAACTCGAAGCCAAGACGCTACGCCTCCTGAATGCCTGCCCGCCACTGCCGTTCAGCGTCACCGAGTTCCCCGACGAGGAACCGGCCAACGAAGATTTACGCCTGCAATATCGCTATCTGGACCTGCGACGCCGTTCGATTCAGAACGTGCTGATCTTGCGGCACCGAGTCAACAAGGTCATTCGCGACTATATGGATTCGCGCGAATTCCTCGAGATGGAAACGCCACTGCTCGGCAAGAGCACGCCCGAAGGCGCACGCGATTATCTCGTCCCGAGTCGCGTGTTCAACGGCGAGTGGTTCGCACTGCCGCAGTCGCCGCAACTTTACAAACAACTGTTGATGATCGCGGGCTACGACAAGTATTTCCAGATCGCGCGATGTTTGCGCGACGAAGACCTTCGCGCGGATCGCCAGCCGGAGTTCACGCAACTCGACGTCGAAATGTCGTTCGTCGAGCGCGAAGACATTTTGACGCTGATGGAAGGCCTCGCTGCCGAGCTTTTCGACAAGTGCCTCGGTGTGAAACTCGCACTGCCACTGCCGCGACTGAAGTATTCGGACGTGATGTTGAAGTACGGCAGCGACAAGCCCGACCTGCGTTACGGGCTGGAAATCCTCGATATTTCCGAAGTGGCCGCCGTCAGCGAGTTCAAGGTGTTCAAGGATGTCCTCGAAGCGGGCGGTGTCGTTCGCGGGCTGAACGCGAAGGGCGCGGCGGAGAAGTTCTCGAACTCGGCACTGAAACCGGGTGGCGAACTACCGAAGTTCGTCGAGCAGTACAAGGCGAAGGGCCTCGCGTGGATGAAGTTCGAGAACGGCAAGTTCACCGGGGCGATCGAGAAGTTCTTTTCGGATGAACTTAAAGCGAAACTGCAACAACAATTGGATGTCGCGAACGGCGACCTCGTCGTGTTCGTGGCGGACAAGGAATCGGTCGTTTGCGACGCGCTCGGTGCCTTGCGTTGTCACCTCGCCACGACGTTGAAACTGTACAAAAACTGGTGGGACGAAAAGGCTGCGTACGAAGCGATCGAAGACAAAGCCGCCCGTAAAGAGAAGCGTGCGGCACGGCCATTCGCGGTGAAGGCGGAGCACTTTCACATGGCGTGGGTCGTCGATTTCCCGATGTTCGCGTGGGACGCCGACGAGCAGCGTTACGCGGCGATTCACCACCCGTTTACGGCCCCGATGGACGAAGACGTGCAATACATGGAGTCCGACCCCGCGCGGGTTCGGGCGAAGGCGTACGACCTCGTTCTCAACGGCTCCGAGGTCGGCGGCGGCAGCATTCGTATCCACAATCCCGAACTGCAAACGCTCGTTTTCAAGATGCTCGGGATGCCACTCGAAGACGCCCAGTCGCGATTCGGGTTCTTGCTCGACGCGCTCAAGAGCGGGGCACCGCCACACGGCGGGATCGCGCTCGGCCTGGACCGCTGGTGCATGATCCTCGCGGGAACGACGAACATCCGCGACGTGATCGCATTCCCGAAGAACCAGAAAGCCCGCGACCTAATGACTGGTGCCCCCGCCGTCGTCGAACCCCGCCAACTGAAAGAACTCGGCGTAAAGATGGTGTAAAAATTGTTAGCCCGACGCGCAAGCGAGGGGTGTGGTCGCCCCTCGCTTGCGAGTTTTGAAGTTGCGCTAAACTGTCACCGATCTTCAAATGCAGCTGTTTCACGCACAAACACGCGCCCGGCGAGCGGCATTGCGTAAGCATGCCGTGGTAGCCTCACAGGGTTCACACGGCACGCATACGCCGTGCCGCTCGCCGGGGGTTTCGAGAATGAACATCGTCAAAGTGAGTGTCAGGGTTTCAAACTGCGCAACTTCAAAACTTGCGATGCGGGCTAACAAGAACGCAGCATTGAAATTTGTGGAGCCAGTCGTTCGATGGATTTTCACGATCCGGTCAGTTCGTGGTCGCATTTGCTGATGGCATTCTGGATGATCTTCGTCTGTTTGTTCTTGTTGAAATTAACGGCGAAACATCGGCGACAACAACGGGCGAGTATTGCAATTTATTCGGTTACGGTCGTGTGGCTGTACTTCATGAGTGGGCTGTTTCATGGGCTGCAACACGCCTCGCCCGAAGTGCGGCGACTTTGGCAACTCCTCGATCAAACCGCGATATTCTGGCTGATTTTCGGCTCCAACGTACCTATCTGTGTGTATGTTCTTTCGAATCGCGTGCGCAATCGCATCCTGGGGCTGCTGTTCGCGATTGCATTGGGTGGCACCTTGTACTTGTGGTTGATGCCGAAGCCACCGCACGAGGTATTGATTGCGATTTATGTCGGGATGGGCATTTCGAGTATGTTGCCGTTGCGATCGTATTATCGGCGGTTGGGACGTAACGGTTTGGTGTGGATCTTCTTGCTCGCGTTCTTGTACGTGATCGGTGCCGTGTTCGAGGGTATCCGCTGGCCGGTGATCGTGACCGGCTGGCTCGGCCCACACGAAGTGTTGCACCTGTGCGACGTCGCCGGCACGATCGCGCACCTGCGGTTGTTGATGATCAACGTGATCCCGAAACATCGGTCATTTCGCTAATTGAAAGCCGTTCGCAGACAGCTTGCGGTACGCGGCCACCCACTCGGGGCGCGGCACAATCTGTCCGCGGAAGCGGACCATGCACGCGACGGCGTCGGCGGCGGTGAACGGGTTGACATCGCCTGCGTTTCGGCGTGCGAAACTCTCGTAGCCCGCCAACGCACAGACGGCTGCGCCGAGTGCGGAGCCTTCGTCCGATACGAGGCGTTCCAGCGGTTTGTCGAGGACACTCGCCAGAATTTCGAGCATCAAATCGTTCTTCGCGATACCGCCCGACACGGTGATGCGTGTGATCTTCTGCCCTGCCGCTTCGTGCTCCTTTACGGCTAACGCGATGAGATACGCGAGCGCCTCGAACGAGGCCCGCACGCGCACGCCTTCGTCGCTCGGCTCGTTCGGCGACCAACCGAATCGCGGTTTTTCGATGCCGATCGACGGTTCCGAAAGCACGAACGGCGACACCGTGATGCCGTTGCAGCCTGGCGGAACCGCACGTGCGGCAGCTTCGAGCTTCGTCCAGTCGGGGTTCGTGCCGACGACGCGGTTGAGAAACTGTGCCCCGTTGCTGTAGCAACGCATCCAGAGGTACGTCCCCCAGTTGAGCTTCATCGCGTCGAGGTTCCCCGATTGCGGGGGCGTGGCGGCAGAGGAGTTCACGACTGCGGAGTTGCCGAGAATGATCGCCACCTGCCCCGCATCGACAGCCCCGCCGCCGATCAACCCGGCGGCCTGATCGTCGAGCGTCGGGAACAGCAACGGGTTCGTCGATTCATTCAGGCCCGCATCGAGTTTGATGTGTGCGGCGAGCGGGCCGAGCGGATCGTTCATGTCCTGAATTCGCGGCAGCGAAGCCCAGACGATTTCGCGGTAAGCGGGGTTCTGGATTGCGTCGAGCATCTCCGGTTGCCATTGCTCGGTGGCAAGATTCATCATGCCGGTCGATGCCGCCGATGACACACTCGTGACATCGAAGCGATCCGTGAGGTAACCGCCCGCAAGTGGGCCGTGCGGCAGCATTTTCGCGATCCGCTTCCAGTCGGTTTCGCTGAGTGTCTGTTCATCTTTCACGAGGTGGCTCAACGAATAGCGCACCGCCCACGGCCCGCCGATCAGCGACTTGACGCGATCCTGACCGCCCAAGCGTGCCAACCCCTCGGCGTGATATTGGCCGAGCGTTTGGTCGTTCCAGCAGATCATCCGGCGCACCTGATTCGCATCGCCGTCGATCAGCCCCGCGGTGTGGTGCGTTGCCGAAATGCCGCCCGCCACCCAGCGTGCCGTAATCTGCCCGCTGCTATCGCGCAGACACCGGGCAATGGCGCGAACGCTGGCGCGAGCCTGTCCTTCGAGCTGCATAATATTCAGTTCACGAACGCCCTCTTCGCCCCAAAGGTCGGTCGGCAATCGAATCTCGGCTGCGACTTCGCCCGTTCGCGTGAACAGCAAACACTTCACTGCGCCCGTGCTGAAGTCCCACCCCGCAATGAGGTCGTTTTCCGAAACGTAGTACGGAGTTTGTGCCATGGGAGCGGCCTTATTCGGGGTGTCGCGTGCGTCGGAAAGTTACTCGATGAGTTACGTTTCGCACCGGCGATTCGCAAGGGCGATGCGTTCCAGAGGTCGATTCTGCACGATCGCGATAGCGGGTCTGTAGTGTAAGACTGAGCGGAAGTTGCAGTCGTGGATATCCGAGCAGATGCAGCGGGTTGTAGCCAGTTACAAGATTCTCGGCACGCGCGTTAACCCGGCTCGTAGCCGATGCCTCACCTCGAGTTAACCCGGATTCGCAATCGACGAAGGAACCTTTTCTCGCTCGATTCGCGGTTGCCGGGTACAATGCTCACGTCCTGGTTGCTGCACTCTGAGGGCGATTCTCATGCCGATTTCGTGCCGATTAATGATGGTCACCATTGGTCTAATCCTCGCACAATTCGTTCCCGCGCCTACGGCTGTCGCTCAAGAAGCGGACGGCTCGAAAATTTACAAGAAAGTCGTGCCGTCGGTCGTCTGGATTCACTCGAATCGGCCACGCGGCTACGCAACGGGAACGGGCACGCTGATCGATCTCGAACGCAAACTGGTGCTCACGAATTATCACGTCGTCGAAGAGGAATCGACCGCGAAATTGTACTTCCCCACGATTACCAACGGACAACCGAAAGCCGAGAAGAAATACTACAAGGACCGCATGAGTAGCCTAGCAATCAGCGGGCGGATTGTGGCGAAAGACAAGCGGGCGGACCTCGCGCTGATTCAACTCGATCGAGTGCCCGAAGGCATCGTTGCGGTGCCGGTTTCGCTGACGAGTGCGGAACCGGGGCAGGCAGTACATTCGATCGGTAACACGGGCAAATCGGATGCACTTTGGGGGTACTTACAAGGCAAGGTTCGCACGGTGGCGGACAAGAAATGGAAGGCGCAACTCGAGCCGGGCCGCGTACTCGAATTTCATGCGAAAGTGGTCGAAACCGACTCGGCGACGAACCCCGGCGACAGTGGCGGGCCGCTCGTGAACGAGAAGGGCGAACTCGTTGGCGTCACGCAAGGCGGGGCGCTCGATGCCCAGCTACTCAGTACGTTTATCGATGTTTCCGAAGTGCGTCGACTGATGAATAGCGACGACGTGAAACGGATTCGCGGTGGCTCGAAAGTGACCGCAACGGTCACGAAGCGAACGACCGCCACAACGCTCAGCGATGCCGCGAAGATGTTCAAGGAAGAGACCGCGAAGGCGGCACAGACCGACGTCGACGAGTTCTTCAAAACGCAGAAACTCGACGTCCTCGTCGAGACGTTCGCAGCGGTGCCGATGAAGGACGTGGAGAAGGTCAAGGCGATGAAATCCACAGAGCGAATCGCGTATATGAAGGAGTGGTCGAAGTCGCGCATGACGAGCGAGAAAGCGAGCGGCTTCGGCATACTCATCTGCAACGATCCGAAATCGCTTTACGTCGATCTCACTGAGGATGCGAAAGCGCGTTTCCCCGATGATTTTGCGATCAAAGTTCGCGATAAACTGATCGAGGGTTTGAAGAAAGACAAGCGCGACGAATCGCTCACCGAAGTCTTGAAAATGATCCGCGACAACATCAAGAAGTAGATTTTATGCACGGTTTTTTGCTCAGCGACGATCTCATTTTCAGTAGCCGAATCACCGGCACCGCTCGCGCACACGGTGGCACGCTCACCGTGTTTCGCGATGCCGAGAAAATGTTCGATAATTCCAGCGGGAACCCGTTGGCGATCATTCTCGATTTGCACAACGCCACACTCGATTTGCCCGTATTTCTGGCGAAACTGCGCGAGGGGGTTTTGCCGATTCCGAAGGTCATCGCGTACGGTTCGCACGCTGATGCCGAGCGGCTTCGCGCGGCCCGCACCGCCGGTTGCGATCTGGTGCTGCCCCGTAGCGCATTCGTCGATCGACTCGAAACGGATCTGCCGAATTGGCTGACGAGCCGAATGTAGAGCACGCGGCTCGCGTGCTGAAAAATTAGCACGCGAGCCGCGTGCGCTACAAATCATCGCGATTTGTACCGTGCGCGTTTCATGTAGCCTTCGCGGATGAGTGCCCGCAGACCGGCGATGTGGCGGCAGCTATTCCGGAACAGAAACCCCATGCATTCGCAGGTGCAATCGGTCGGTTTGCCGACGCGAACGTGATAAAGATTACCGAGGCCGAGACGGTGGACTTCGAAGCCGCGGCCGCCGATTTCGCAGCGAATTTCCCGGAACGTGTAGTTCTGCGAGACGTTGCCGACTTGAATGCGGAACACCCCGACGCCACGCTCGTCGCGCTCGCGGATCAGTCGGATCGAACGGGGATTCGCCATCGGGTTCGCCACACTTTGGACTGTTTCCGTGCCACGCATTCATTAGAATTCTAGCGAAACACGCACCGCAATCTGGAATGAGTTTTCCCATGCGTTTCACGAAGATGCACGGCCTCGGCAACGACTACGTTTACGTCGATGGTTTCGCCGAAGCGCCGATCGCAGACCCCGGCGCGGTCAGCATTGCGGTCAGCGACCGGCACTTCGGCATCGGTTCCGATGGCCTGATTCTGATTGTGCCTTCGGACCAAGCCGACGCGCGGATGCGGATGTTTAACGCCGATGGTTCGGAATCCGAAATGTGCGGGAACGGCCTGCGTTGCGTGGCGAAATATGTCTACGACCACGGCATTTGCAAGAAGCCGCAACTGCGGCTCGAAACGGGGCGGGGCGTCCTTACGGTGGACCTCGAAACTGAGGGCGGCAAAGTTCGCCGCGTGCGGGTGAACATGGGCGCGCCGATCCTCGAAGCGGTGAAGATACCGACGACGCTACCCGGCGATCCGCCGGTGAATGCGGCACTCGTTGCGGGCGACAAAACCTTCGAGACCACATGCGTGTCGATGGGCAACCCACACGTGGTGATGTTCGTAGGCGAGGAATATTTCACGCAAACGGGCCGCGATCTCGTGGCGATTTACGGGCCGCTCATCGAGAACGCGAGTGCGTTTCCGAGGCGGATTAACGCCCACTTCGTGAAGGTGCATTCTAAAAACGAAGCGACGATGCGGACGTGGGAACGCGGTAGCGGAATCACGCTGGCATGCGGCACGGGGGCGTGTGCGGTCTGCGTGGCGGGCGTGCTAACGGGGCATACGGATCGCAAATTGCTCGCGCACTTGCCCGGTGGCGATCTCGAATTGGAGTGGTCTGCGGCGGACAATTCGGTGTATATGACTGGTCCCGCCACGGAAGTGTTTAGCGGCGAATGGCACGGAGGCTGACATGAAAATCCGAAACCCGAAGCTCATCCGCAGTGCGGCGTGGCTCGGCGCGAACGCCGCCGTCGGCCTGTTTCGCACGCTGCGATTCCAGCATCAACCGCTCGGCCCGGAGATGATTCTCAACCGCGTCTCGCACCTGGACCGCTTCCTGTATTCGATCTGGCACGAAAATTTAATGTTGCCGACGATCGCGTACGGCGGGCCAGATATCGCCGTGCTGATTAGCGCGCACGCCGACGGGCAACTTCTCGGCGGGTTGATTCAGCGGATGGGAATGGGCATGGTTCTCGGCTCGACGACGCGCGGCGGGGCCGACGCCGTGCGGCAACTCGTACGGCCCGATACACCGTGGCGGAACGTGGCAATCACACCCGACGGCCCACGCGGTCCACGGCGAATCGTTCAACATGGCGTCATCTACGTCGCATCGCGAACCGGCATGAAAATCGTTCCGATCGGCGTCGGGTACAACCGCCCGTGGCGATTCAAAAGCTGGGACCGTTTCGCGGTGCCGAAGCCTTGCTCGCGTGCCAAGTGCGTCACGGGGGAACCGATACTCGTTCCACCAAAACTGCGTGCGGAACAACTCGAACCGTACCGCTTGATCGTGCAAGCCGAGATGGACCGCCTGAGCGGGATCGCCGAAAACTGGGCGATCACGAACCGCTTGGTCGTGTCGGCCCACGAGCCATTTCCGCTTCGGCTCGCATCGTGAACGCACTTTCCTCACCACCGCGTTGGTGGCAACCTTTCGTGCTGCTTTTCGCTTGGATCTTCGCGATTGCGTGTGCAGGGCAGCGATTGCACCGCGGCTGGACGGGGTTCGACAACCAAGAAAGTACGCCGCAAGATCGGTGGCGCGACGATGGCAATTCGGGTCATGCCGAGATCGATTTCGGCGCGCAATGGGTGATGGGCCGAATGATCGCCACGGGGAACGGCAAGCACCTTTACGACCGCACGCACCTTTGGCCCGTGGTCGAAGCGGGATTCCCGCCAGCGGGTGAATCGCCGTGGGTGCGTCGCGAATCGTTCCCGCGCGACCCGAAAATCATCGCGTTTTCCGACGGCGACCCGCGTCACGATGCGAGTTGGATCATGAGTTGGATTATCGGGGCCGACTCCCCCGCATGGCCAGATGTGAGCGGCGCGGTGGCGCTACCGTTCGCGAACCCGGCGAACCCGTTCGCGACGGCGGCACTGGTACTGACAGCGAATCGTCAGTTGACGCCCGAACTCGTAGAAGCGGTGAATCGGAAGGCGCTGGGCGGGCCACTGTACCCGCCCGTTCATGGCTTCTTTTACTATCCGCTCGGTCGAATCGACGACGCGCAAACGGCGTTCCACGTGCTGCAAATCCTCGGCTTTCTCTGCCCGTTTGCCATCGGCTACTGCGTGCGAAACCTGACGGGGGGCCGCGTCTGGTGGCCGATCGCGACGGCGATCGTTTGCCTGTATCCCGGCTACCGGGGCACGATGGAACTCGGGCAGAACGCGCAGTTCACGCTGCTCGTTCTCGTGTGGGGCTGGTGCCTCGCGACAAAGGGTCACGAACTCGGGGCGGGCGCGGTGTGGGGATTGCTCGCGTTTAAGCCCGTGTGGGCCGTGGCGTTTCTGTTGATGCCAATCGTTTTGCGTCGATGGCGGATGCTGTTCGGCATGGTGGCGGGTGGCGGCGGCCTCGTGTTGTTGACGCTGCCGTTCGTGGGAATCGACGCGTACTTCGACTGGCTGGCGGTCGGTGGCGATGCGGCCGAGAAGTACAAAGTGAACCAAAACTGGGTCTTCCTCAGCCGCGATTTGTTCGGCATTCCGCGACGGATTTTGCTCGATTTTTCTCTGCCCGATGCGGAGCGCGACCGCGTCGATGCCGAACGCTACGGCTGGTTACTCTGGGCGTTCGTCTTCGTGGGCACGGGAATGATCTGCACGATTCGTAGGGATCGTCGGAGTTTCACCGCCGGTTTCGCGATGCTCGGTGCATTCCTTTGCAGTTACCGATTCATGTATTACGACGTGCTGCTCTCCGCGCTCGGCGTGGGCTGGATCGTCTATTGCCACGACTGGCGACGACACCGGATTTCGTTCCCGACGGTCGTGCTTTGCATTCTCATCATCAACGAGAATCTCTGGGCACAAAGAAACTATGTGATCGTCGGCACCAACTGGAACACGGGCATTCGCTACCCGATCGACACACTGATGGTGCTCGCACTCTGGTTGTGGATGGCGGCGCGACTGCTCCTACCTCACGCCACGCCGCGAAGTGCGTCGAGTGCTGCGCCGATGTCCGGCGAGCGCATCAGCGATTCGCCGACGAGCACGGCATGAACGCCTGCCGCGGCAAGGAGTTTCATGTCGTCGCGGTTGCGGATTCCGCTTTCGGAAACGAGCGTGACCGATGGCGGAACGTGCTTCATTAAATCCAGCGTGTGACTTAACCGCGTGTGAAACGAACGCAGGTCGCGGTTATTAATCCCGACGAGTTGGGCACCCGAATCGAGCACGCGGTTCAGTTCCTCGGCATCGTGGAGTTCGACCAAAACATGCAAGCCGAGCGCCGTTGCTTCATCGTGCAATTCGCGAATGCGCGGGCCGGGCAGGATCTCCGCGATCAACAACACGGCATCGGCACCGGCGGCGCGGGCTTCGAGTAGCTGGTAGCGATCGAGGATGAATTCCTTCCGCAGTGCGGGTATGCGAATCGCCGCGCGGGCTTGTGTGAGATACGACAGATGGCCTTGGAAATAGGCTTCATCGGTGAGGACGCTCACGCAGGCCGCACCGTGGGCTTCGTAAATTTTGGCGATGGCCACCGCATCGAAGTCGTCGCGAATGATGCCGGCCGATGGCGAGGCTTTTTTTACTTCCGCGATGATGCGAACTTCGCCGGGCATACGAAGTGCCGCTGCAAAATCGCGAACCGGCGGCAAATCGGCCACCCGTCGTTCGAGTTCGATCGCCAGTGTTTGGCTTCGCGACGCAGCGATTTCTTTCCACTTTGTTTCCACAATCGCATCGAGGATCGTCGCCATACCACTCGCCTTTCGCGGTTATCGACTGAAGCGACACTATCTTAGCTGAGTGCCGACTGGCGACTACCTGCACCCGAGCGACGGTGGACATGTTACGCGAAATTCTCGAACTCCTGACTTCCGCCGGTCTGGTCGCACTGGTTGCCGTGCCAGTCGGTTTACTCGCACTTTTCCTGTCTCGCCAATTCGCGTTTCCGTTTCTGCCCGCGTGGCGGCATCGTTGGTGTCAATGGCGTGTCATCGACGTGTTATTGCTGTTCGGAATGTACGTGATGTTGCCCACGCTCGCGGGTGATCTACTCGAACGTGTCGGCATCTATCGCGCCGTGTTCGGCGACGATCCGCTGCTCGACCCGACCTCGGTGGGCGCGATTGTCGGTGGGCCGGGGACATCGCTTGCGGAGGCGTGGAGGTACGACCGGATCGCACGCCGCACGACGTTAGCAGGTGCCGTCGCGATGCCGTTCTTCGCCATCGGGTTCTTGCTGCTTCGGCGGCTCGGCAACACCGAACGCGCAGCACCTCCGCGTCGAATCCCCGCCGACATTGCTGTCGGTGTATGCGTCTGGCTCGCTGTCACCCCACTGACATTCCTCGTGCATTTTCTCGCGAATCTCATCGCCAAAGAGTACGGCTACGAACCGGACGCACACCCGCTGAAGTTCGCGAAATTGCAAACGCCGTTGCAAATCGGTCTGCTTTTCCTGGGGGCGTGCGTCGTTGCGCCGTTTTACGAAGAGATGATTTTTCGCCGCGCCTTGCTGCCGTGGGCATCGGGGCGGATCGCACGATCGTGGGGCTTGATGGCCGTCGCCGCACTCGTCGCATGGGCAAGAATGAACGATCGCTCGATGTTCCCCGCACCGCTCGCGTTCGTGCTCATTGCCACGATACTTATGGCGATCATCGCAAATTTACGCCGGATTAGGCCGCGGTTCCTCACTCGCCCCGCGTGTGCCATCGTCTCCACGGCCACGCTGTTTGCCGCGATGCACTCGGCCGTCTGGCCGACACCCATCCCGCTCTTCGTCCTCGGCCTCGGCCTCGGCTGGGTCGTGTCACGCACGCGCACCGTTACGGCCGCCGTCGTCGTTCACAGTTTGTTCAACGCAATTTCCGCACTGTCGCTGTTACGCAGCGCGTAAGAATTGCGGCATATGTTGCGGCTTGCCGAGTACAGCACGATAGACATCGTGCGTCTTCGTCGCCGCGGTTTCCCATGTGTATTTCGCAGCGTGGGCAGTACGTGCGGCTGACGAGTGCATCGTACTTTCGGGGTTCGTCGCGAGAGTTCGCATCGTGTCTCGCCACCCGGAAACATCGTGGGGATCGAGGTAAGTGCCGAACGTGCCGACTACTTCTCGCACGGCCATTGCCGAGGTCGAACAGACGACGCGACCGCCGCAAGCCAGCATCTCGATCGGTGGCAACCCGAACCCTTCGTAGTGCGACGGGTAGAGCAAAGCCGACGCTCCGGCGTAGACAGCAGGTAGGTCCGCATGGGCAACATAGCCGATGTGCATCGCGCCGAGATGGCGGGCCGTCGTCTCGTAGAAATCGCGTTCTTTGCTGGATTTCCAGCCCCACGGGCCAGCCAACACGAGCGGGCAACGCTCGCGAACCGTTGCCGGGAGGTCGGCAAATGCCTTCAGCACGACCATCAGATTTTTGCGTGGCTCGATCGTACCGACGCACAAAAAGTAATTGGCAGGCAAGCCGAGCCGCCGCCGCGTGGCAGCGATTTTCGCCGTCGATTGCGGGTGATATTCGCCGCCAATGCCGTTGTGAATCGCGGTCACTTTGCGAGGGTGCAACCCGATAATTTCGATCATCTCGCGGCGAATTTCTTCGGAAACAACGACCACGTGGACCGCTCGCCGAATCGTTGATTCAAAGTGTCGATCGTGATGGCGGACGCGATCGATCGGGTGCCATTCGGGGTGCAATAGCACCGAGAGATCGTGAACCGTAACCACCGTTGGCAATGGCGAGGAGAGCGGGATAAAGTTCGGCTCGTGATACAAATCGTAGTCGAACGAACGGCACTGACGTGCAAAATGGATTTCAATCGCGACCTTCGCCGCATGTTTGGCTGTCGTCGAAAGTGTGGACTTCACACGCGCCGCAATGGATCGCGTGCCGGTATCGCGCGAGGATTTCGGCGATAGCAACCGGTTCGCAAACGTGGCGACTTGGCCGAGCGTTTCGCCGGGGTAAAGCGAGAAAGAATCGCCGCGTGCGTTTGCTGCAAGTTGTTCGTGAAGGCGTGCCACATAGTGGCCGACACCCGTTCGCGTTTTGAGCGCCGCAAGGCCGTTGATTACCACACGCATCGGTTCGACCTCGTGGGTAACATCCGCGCGTGGTAACGCACAATGAGGTTCTCCGGGACGCGCACGAGGTACGAACACGCCGCCTTTGCTACCGCGATGGCGTGCGCCCGATTGCGCGAATCGCGCGTGATGATCGCACGCAGAAATGCCTGGAATACCTTCATTAAAAGGAGAATCGCGGTCCAGACGGCCAGAAACGGGTCGCCGTAGCGCAGGCTTGTGATGGCACGATTGCGTTCGACGTGAAACGCGAATGTCGGTGTGGTGTCACCGGCGGCAGCCCCGTGAACGTGGCGAACGAGCGAGCGCGGCGCGTAGACGGTGCCGTGGCCGCTGAGTCTGGCCCGCCAGCCCGATTCGAGATCTTCGTAGTACAAAAAATAGCGCGGGTCGAGCACGTTCCCCGCGCAATCTTCGCGTGCGCTGACCGCCGCGCCGCAGCCGGCGAAGATCGGGCGGCTCACTTCGAACTGCCCGCAATCGTCTTCGCGAAAGCCGAGATCGGTACCGCGACCGTCGCGTAACAAGACGATGCCCGCGCTGTTGATCACGGTCGGATTCGCGGCAAACACGAGCTTCGACGCCACCGCACAACCGGGGTTCTCCGCCATGACGACGAGGAGTTCTTCGAGCCAAAACGGGTCGGGGATCGTGTCGTTGTTGAGCAAGATTTTCGTGCGACCGTGCGCGTGTCGTGCGGCCACATTGTTGCCTTCCGCAAAGCCGACGTTGGTCGATAATCGAACGAAGCGACACCAAGGGTAACGCTCGGGAACGACCTCGTACGAACGATCGCTCGAAGCATTATCGACGACGATCACTTCAAAGCGATGTCGCGATAACGACTGTCTTTCCAGTGCTTTTAGACAATTGGCAAGGTGAAGGCCACCATTGTAGTTCACGATCAAAATCGAAACGGGAGTACCGTTCACTCCGGTTCCTCCTCGTTTAGCGAATCAGGCGGCAACGAGTTGTTTCGATGCGTCCCGAACGCTTTGCGTGTACATCGCGGAGATTTCCTTCGCTGGCCCCGACGCGACGATGCGACCGTGTTCGAGCCAGATCGCCCGCGTGCAAAGTTTCTCGATCGAACCGAGATCGTGGCTGACCATCACCATTAGGCTCG
Source organism: Limnoglobus sp. (assembly GCA_043785305.1). Taxonomy (GTDB): domain Bacteria; phylum Planctomycetota; class Planctomycetia; order Gemmatales; family Gemmataceae; genus Limnoglobus. Next base: position 56,138 of record JAYVXI010000234.1, read on the forward strand.
CGGTGGCCATCATGTCTTTCATGCGTTGCCCGGCCTTGTTTTGGAACGACAAGTCGCCGACGCTGAGCACTTCATCGATGAGTAACACTTCGGGTTCGATGGCCGTCGCAATCGAGAACGCGAGTCGGACGGCCATGCCTGCGGAGTAGTAGCGGACGGGCGTATCGAGGAAGTCGCCGAGTTCGCTGAAGTCTTCGATTTGTTTTTGCTTGGGGCGTAGCGTGCGCGGCGTTTCGCCCTGGAGGTACGCGCGATACATGATGTTTTCGCGGCCCGTCGCATCCGGCTCGAAGCCGAGCGTGATGTCGAACAGCGAGCAGATTTTCCCTTCGACGAGGCGCGTACCGTGCGTCGGCGGATAGACTCCGGCGAGCATTTTCAGGAGCGTACTTTTGCCCGCACCGTTGTGGCCAATGATGCCGATGCGTTCGCCATCTTTTACCGAAAGATCGACATCGACGAGCGCCGGCACGCGAACGAGCGGGTTGCGGCTGTTCATGAACATGCCGTTGAGCAAGAACTCTTTCAACGACAGGCGCACGGCCTTTCGCAGAGTAAATGTCAACGATACATCGTGCAATTCAATTTTCGCCATCGTTCGCCGCTCGCAGTAGAATTCGTGATGAATCGCGATTTACAGTTGAAAAATCAGTCGTTTTTGCAGCCAAGCCATCGCCCCACACGCCAACCCGAAGAGTGCAATTGTCAGTCCGCCGGCGAAGAAATACTGCTCGGGTGCTGGGATTTTACCTTCCATGAGCGGTTGGCCGATCAGCACAATGAAGTGCGCAACGGGGTTGATCTCGACGATCCATCCCAACCCTTTCGCTTCCAACAAGCCGGGCGGATACATGATCGGCGTCAGGAAAAACAGCAGTTGCGAAACGACTTCGATCAGGTGTTTCGTGTCGTGAAAGTAAGCATGCGCGAACGCGGCGAGCGTGGCAATCGACCAGCAGAACAGGCTCAACATCAGGATTGTCGGCAAGATCGTTGGTAAGGCAAAGAGTGCGACGGGCGTGCCTGTCAACGTAATTAATGCGACCACGACGAGCGCGAGCGCGATCAGGAAGTGAATGAACGTTCCCAACACGATTCTCAGCGAATAAATGCTCATCGGTAACGGACACTGGCGGATGTACGCTTCGCCGCGAATGAACGAATCGCAACCCAGAATGATCGAGGACTTCATGAAGTCCCAGATCGCCAATCCCACGAGGAGCTTGGGGGCAAACGATCGCCAATCCTGCGAGCCGAGGATGCCGCCGAAGGCGATGCAGAATACGACCGTCATCGCCAACGGGTGCAGCAACGACCAACCGATGCCGAGTACAGATCGGCGATAGCGGTTCCGCAAATCCAAATGGACGAGCGACAACCAAAAGTGGCGATAGCGCCAGGTAGCCAGTACATGCTGGATCATCCATGATCCTTCGAGTGTGCGGTGAGTTTCGACAAATCCGTTCGTTGGGAAAATCTACACGCCACGCCGAAACTGTGCCAGCCCAGTTTCCGAACGCACGGAAACAACCTCGACTCCCCTTTCGCGTATTTTATCGATTCGACTTGCGCAATCGTCACAGGTGGTCTATAACACGTCCTGCGCGAGTTGGGTTGTTCAGATTATTCTGATTTTCACGGAGTAAAATTGTGCTCGACGAGGTTGTCACAGGGAACTGTCTTGAGGTGATGTCGACTTTCCCGGCAGGTTCGGTCGATCTGGCATTTGCCGATCCGCCGTTCAACATCGGCTACGACTACGACGTGTACGACGACCGTCGCGCCAAAACCGAGTACCTCTATTGGACGGAGCAATGGCTCGCCGGGGTACGCCGCGTACTGAAGCCGAACGGCTCGTTCTTCGTGGCCATCGGCGACGAATACGCAGCCGAGATGAAGATCCGCCTCGACTCGCTCGGGTTCACGATGCGGAACTGGATCGTCTGGCACTACACGTTCGGCGTAAACTGCAAGAAGAAGTTCAACCGCAGCCACGCACACATATTTTATTACGTCGCCAACCCGAAGGCATTCACCTTCAACCCGACCGATGTTCGCGTCCCGTCAGCACGCATGACGACGTACGCGGATTCTCGCGCGAATCCGATTGGGAAACTGCCCGACGACACGTGGGTGCTACGTCCGCAAGAGTCCGATGCACACTTTCAATCCGATGCGGATACGTGGTATCTGCCGCGAGTCTGCGGGACGTTCAAGGAACGCACGGGGCACCCGTGCCAGATGCCCGAAGCGGTGCTGGATCGCATTATTCAAGTGGCGTCGAACCCTGGCGATGTGGTTCTAGACCCGTTCGCCGGGAGCGGTACGACGCTAGCGAGTGCGAAGAAGTTAGGCCGCAAATACCTCGGCGTCGAACTCTCCGAAGAGTACGCTGACGCCGTCCGAAAGCGGTTGCAGTTGATCGAGTTCGCAGAGAAGTCCGCAACGAAGTCGAAGCGGAAACTGCTTGCTGCGAAGTAGTTTCCGATCATCCTTCGAGGAAGCCGCGTGCGAGATCGCGGCCTTTCTCGAGGGCTTCGGGGAGTTTCGCAACGTCCTTGCCGCCGGCCTGAGCCATGTCGGGTTTGCCGCCGCCCTTGCCACCGACAAGTTCGGCGATCGGCTTGATGAGGTCGCCCGCCTTCACACCTTTTGCCACCAGGTCCGAAGTCAGTGCGACTACAAGTGAGACTTTGTCTGGGGCTTCTTCCCAACCGAAAATGATCGCTGCCGACTTCGACTTTTGGCGAATGCGATCGATCTGCGAACGCACGACTTCCATCGTTACGGGGGGCAGGTGACCGACGAGCAGTTTCGTGCCGTTGACGACGACGCTGGCGTCGAACAATCCTTCGATAGCCATGATCGCGGCGCGTTTGAGCTGGTCCTTGAGTTTGGTCATTTCGTCGTCGAGTGCCGACACGCGCGTCGGCAGTTCGTCCGGCTTGCACTGGAAGCGATCCGTTAGCGTCGTCACGGTCGCGCTGAGTTGCGTCATTGCTTCGGCGGCGACGCGCCCACTGACGGCGACGATACGGCGAACGCCCTTCGCAACCGGTTCTTGCGAGGCGATTTTGAAGTAACCGATGCCACCCGTACGCGGCATGTGCGTGCCGCCGCAGAACTCGATCGAGTCGTCGAAGTTCGCCTTATCGGGCGTCTCCGGACCGACCATTACGACCCTTACGGGGTCCGGGTATTTCTCGCCGAACACCGCTTGCACGCCATCGACTTTCTTCGCATCCGCGAGCGGCATCGTGATGGCCGTGATGCTGAGATCGCGACCGATACGCTGATTCACGAACGCTTCGACTTGGCGAATTTCCTCCGCTGACAGTGGCTTGTCGTGCGCGAAGTCGAAGCGGGTTTTCGCATCGTCGACGAGCGAACCTTTCTGCTCGACGTGCCCACCGAGGACGGTACGCAAGCCGAGGTTCATGAGGTGCGTGGCGGTGTGGTTCCGCATGATGTCGATGCGGCGAAGCGTCGACTGCACGAGATTCGCCGACTGGCCAACCGCGATTTCGCCATCGAGCAATGTGCCGAAATGCAGGATGGTATCGCCGAGGCGCTGCGTGTCTTCGACTTCAAATTCCGCACCCGTTGCCGTTCGGATGGTACCCGTGTCGCCGACCTGCCCGCCTTGTTCGCCGTAGAAGTTCGTACAGTCCAGAACCAGCGCCACGGTCTCGCCGGCGAGGATTTTCCCGCTGACGATCATTTCGTTATCGCGAACCCACCCGAGGATGTTCGCATCGATCGCATCGGGGAGATACTTCGCGGAATCGTCCGTGTTCGGTAGTTCGCCCTTCACGGCGGTCACCGTAAATTTCTTACCGCCCTTGCGTGCCCGCTCTTGGGCTTCCTTCATCGCTTTTTCGTAACCGGTGACATCGACGGTCAGCCCTTGCTCGGCCGCCATCTGCTGGGTGATGTCGATGTAGAGGCCGAAGGTGTCGTACAGTTTGAAGGCATCCGCACCGGTGACGACGTTCGTTGCGTCGGCCTTCGTGCGTTCGGCGATGCCCATAAACAGCTTGATGCCGCGATCGAGGTTACGCAAGAACGCGACTTCCTCGGTGTAGATTTGTTCGCGGACTTTCTCGGGGTTCCGTTTGAGTTCGGGGAACGCTGTGCCGAACTGTGCGACCACCGTTGGCACGAGCTTGTGCAGGAACGGGCCATCGGTACCGAGGCACTGGCGGCCGTATCGCTCGGCCCGGCGCAGGATGCGTTTCAGCACGTAGTCCCGGCCATCGTTGCCAATTGTTGCGCCGTCGGTCAGTGCGAATGTCAGCGTGCGGATGTGGTCGCCGATGACGCGGTAGGCGATGTCCTTCACGTCGTCGAGTTTCGCGGTGTACGCATCGGCAACGGTAATCGTGCGAATCGCTTCAAAGATCGGCGTAAACACGTCGGTGTCGTAGTTGCTGTCTTTGCCGTTGAGCACGGCACAGATGCGCTCGAAACCCATACCGGTATCGACGTGTTTCGCGGGGAGTGGCGTCAGGCTCTTATCCGCATTGCGGTTAAATTGAATGAAAACGTTGTTCCAGATTTCGATGACATCCGGGCTGCCACCGTTGACGAGTTTCGCGCCGCTACGGTCCGGCGTGCGGTCGAAGTGAATCTCCGTACACGGGCCGCACGGGCCGGTTTCGCCCATCTCCCAGAAGTTGTCCGCTTTGTTACCGAGGTGGATTTGTGCGGCGGGCACGCCGACCGACTTCCAAATCTCGGCGGCCTCATCATCCTTCGGGATGCCGTTATCCGGGTCGCCCTCGAACACCGTCACGTGGAGTCGCGTTTTGTCGAGTTTCCAGACTTCGGTGAGGAGTTCCCACGCCCAGGTGATCGCTTCCTTTTTGAAGTAATCGCCGAAGCTCCAGTTGCCGAGCATTTCAAAAAACGTGTGGTGGTAGGTGTCTTTGCCAACGTCGTCGAGGTCGTTATGTTTGCCACCGGCGCGGATGCACTTCTGCGTGTTCGCCACGCGCGTAAACTTCGGTTTTTCCGTACCGAGGAAGTACGGCTTGAACTGATTCATCCCCGCGTTGGCGAACAGCAACGTCGGGTCGTCGAGCGGCACGACGGGCGACGACGCCACGAACGTATGGCCGTGCTTCGCGGTAAAGAAAACGATGAACTGCTGGCGAATCTCGGAAGACGAAAGCATGGACTTCTCAGCGTGTTTGAGAGGGAATAACCGTAGGGACTAGACACGAAGTTGCTGGAAAAGTTCAAGGGGTAATCGGAAGTTGTCGCAGCCGCGAAGCTTCACCAGAAGCATCGACTACGCGGAATGTCACGAACCGCGAGATGAGGCCAATTCACGACGATGTGGCCGTCCAGTGAAAGACGGCCGACTGGCCGATGTTCTCTTCGACTTCGAGCCGCAAGACTTGCGGGGGGAAGTTTCGGCTCCGCAAGTCGTCGATCAGCCGATGGGCAATCCACTTGGCCAGCAGTTCCGCCGTCGTGTTTTCGATGTCGAGCAGGACGCAATCGCCGCGTGGGAAGATCCATTCCTTGTCGCCGAAATTCACCCGCACCGATTTTGCCGTGACGACGACAGGGATCAGCGGGTTCCGCATCGCGATCAGCATGTGGTGATCGAGTTCGGTCGTAATCGCCAGCGTGCGGTCGCGAAGTGCGAGGAAGTCGAAGACGTAATGATTTTCGTCGAGCGGCCCTTCGACTTCGACGGCGACGCGGTAGTTGTGGCCGTGCAATCGCTCGCACTGATCGCCGTCGAGCGTGATGAAGTGCCCGCAGCTAAAGATGAAAGACTCTTTGGCCACGCGGACGTGAAAGCGTTCGTTCGGCATAGTTTTATGTGGCAGTAGGAATCAGCGAAACATTTCGCGAACGGGACAGGTGAAGCCAGCCAGTGAGGGTTCACCGGAGATGGTTTGATCGATGTTGAACAACTGCGGCTGCGCATCGGGCCGATAAACCGTGACCGTACGATAACGCGGTTCGACCACCCAGACGAGGCTCACATGGCAACTGAGATATTCCTCGACTTTGTTCATCACTTCATCTTGCGTGTTACTCGGCGAGAGGATCTCGACCGCCAGCACAGGCGGGCCATCGTATAGCGTCGTTCCCGTGGCATCGTTGCTCGTCACATCGGGTCCGAAGTAGGCAACATCGATGCCCACCGTCGTACTCGGATTGCGTCGAAGGATCGCACCGACTTCGCCGCCCGCCACCTCGCCACGCGGTTCGGGCAACGTTTGACACCACACTTCGAGCAAGTGCCCGATGCGGATCATCAGGCGGCTATGGATGCGGTTTCGCTTCGTCATAAGTTCGCGCTCCCAGAGTTTCCCACGGATCAACATCCGGTTTTTACCATCGTCGGGAAGTTTGAGAAACTCCTCCGTGGTCATCAGTCGCTCGGCCGTCGCGGTACTCATAAAAACTCCGGCTCTCACAGCCAATCGGGTACGTTCCACGGGAACTTTGCGGACACGTTCAACATATCTTCCCACAACGCAACGAACAAGCATGCGGTGACGAGGTCCGCCGTCGTGCCGGGGTTGAGTGCGTTGCGATCCGAACGCAGATAGCGATCGAGTTCGACCCCCGCGTGGCGGCCATTTTGTGTGTGCAAGCCACCGAGTGCGAGCACACGATTTGCTCGTTGTCGCACATCCTCGGCTGCGAGTTCGCTTTTCTTGCGCGCGATCAACGAATCGGGGAACTCGGCGAGCCACCGTAGCTGACACTCGATCACTGCGGGTTCGATCCGCCCGAATTTCTCGAACGCCTCTTCGAGAGCGGGCACGCCGAAGTGGAAAATGTCCGCGTAGCCGTTGGCGTACTGCTGCGCGATCGTGTCCCGATCCACCGCGAGTGACATCGCCTGCAAAAGCGTGACCGTGGGTGCGTCGCGCACGTCCTGTTCGGGGGCATCGCCGAGGCCACCCGGGGCGGCGAGCCGGATCGCCCGGTAAACGAGTTCGGCATCGCTTACGGTCAGTTCGTTTAAGACTCGTTGCACACCCGTACGCAGCGGTTCGCCATCGGGCACAGCGGCAAGTGGCGCGATGGCGAGGCAGATACCGAGGTTGGTATTTTGGCCGACGAAAGTCTGCGTCGCTTCGACTGCTGACAGCACCGTTTGGCCGACGCTGACGCGGTGCGTATGTCGAAATGCGGGGCCGATCGCGATGGCGCTGAGCAGGAAATCGGCGAGCGTGGTGTTCGTGAAATCGGCGTGCGGATGAACGTTGCCGACCTTCCGCGACAGTGCTTCCCACATGCACGCGGTCTGGACGAGTTGCGAAATATCGTTCATGAATCGCCTGCCTCAAGCATAAATTGCACGAGCGTTTTGGCCACGTCGATGCCGCAAGTCGGTGCGAGTGCCTTCCAGCCGGGCACGGCATTCACTTCGATAATGAACCACTCGCCGCGATCGTTTTGTATTAAATCGACCCCCGCAACGATCGCTCCCGTGGCGGCGGCGGCGCGGATTGCGAGCGATGTTTCGTGCGACGAAAGTTCGTATTTCTCTGCCGTGCCACCTTGCGCGACATTCGTCCGCCAGTCGCCGGAGTTCGTGCGCTTCATTGCCGCAATAACCTGGTTATTCAGCACGAATGCCCGCACGTCCCAGCCGGGGTGCGGGATGAATTGTTGCAAGTAAAGTATGCCGCGGGTCTGCTCGATCGAGTGGAACGTCCGCCACGCCAACTCGCGATCCGTCACGCGAACCATACCCCGCCCCTCCGAACCGAAGAGCGGTTTCACGACGACATCGCCACCGAGCGCATCGAACGCAGCGAGGGCATCGTCCGCCAACTGACATACGACTGTCGCAGGCACGGGTAGCCCCGCATTCATCAGGCGAACGTTCGTGAGATATTTATCGACGCAGGTTTCGATCGCGCGCGGCGGATTGAGTATCGGCCGCCCGCTGAGTTCAAAGGCGTGCATGACATCCATGCGGAACACGACTTGCTCCAGCGACCCCGCCGGCATCGTGCGGATGAGTGCGGCATCGTACTGCGACAGGGGGGTGTCATTGGTGGCTGACAGGCGGCGAAAGTCGACCGCATTCGCGTGGTGGCCGAGTTCGCGCGATGCCCGGATGAGGTCTTGCACGTGCCAGCCATCGCCGCGAGAAAGAATCGCAAGGTGCATCACGCCGACTCGACGGATGGGGTGGGCAGCGGCGCGGGGAACAAGTCCGCCACACGCACGCGGAATCCAGGAAACAGCGGCTCGCCGGTGAGTTCTTCCTCGGCCGTATAACGGCGAACCGTGCCATCGGCGAGGTAAGTATGAACCGATCGGCAATCCGGATTCACGACCCAGATCAACGGCACTTTGACGAGCAGATAATCGTTGAGTTTGTCTTCGACATCGTAATACGTGTCGTTCGGCGAGATCACTTCCACGACGAGATCGGGTACGAGATAAATGATCCCGCGAGGTGGGCGATTGTTCGGAAACCGGCCACTGCGAACGAACGAGACATCGGGCTTGCGAACCGATTTCGGCTTGAGCGGGAAGCATTGATACATCGCATCGGGAGGGAAAATGTGGCCCAGGTTCCCCGCACGAATGACCTTCCCGATCAGAAACATGAGTTCACCGGAGACGTAGCTCGATTCCGCGCCCATATTCAACTCCTTCAGGTCGCCATCGACGAGTTCGACGCCGCGGGTGCCCGACATCATTTCGAACTGTTCGGGCGTCAAATTCGTTCGCAACGAGACGATCATGGGTAACCTCCGGTGATAGCTGGTATGGAGATTATCCCAGAAAGGACTTGCGTAACAATGCGGGTTCGCAATTCGCGCTCTAGTTTAGCCGCGCCGCGCAGTCTTCAGAGCGAAGCGCGGGCACGATGTATCCGATGGCAAGATGATCGCTCTGAGAGTTCAAACCCCGCGCTTCGCTACGCAAAGCCTGCGCGGCGCGGCTAAACGAACACGACTCATCCCAGGAACGACTTGCGTAACAATGCGGGTTCGCATTTTCCGTAGACGAACGTGCGGCCGGTTTTGCGGTTGTGGAACGTCACTTCGGCGGGGGAGAACAGCATCGGGTCGATCTTGTAAAAGTCGCCGTAGCGCGCGAAGATTTCTGCGAACGATGCGCCGTGATCTTTCGACGAATCCGATGGCACCTGCGGCCCGATGGCGGTGATTTTCTCGTCGTCGGTGTCCACCCACAATGTCACGCGGCCACCGTACAGGATCGCGTCGTTCGTGCGGCCAATTGCGGCGAGTTCGTCTTTTGCGACGGGGGGAAGCGGTGCGGTGCCGTAGCCGCTGAGCACGCATTTTAGGTCGAATTTCAGTTCGTGGAGCTTGTGCAACGCGGTTTCGACGGAGCGTGCGACGACTTGTAAAGTACCCGCGATGCTCGATGCGGGTGCGTAAAGCAGCGTCAGCTTTTCCACGCAACTCGGCAACTTCGCGACGATGTTGACGATGGCTTCCTCGGTGGGCGCTTTCCTCGTTTCGAGCACGCCGACCGCGCAGGCCGACTCTTCCTTGCCCGTAATGTGTTGGAAGATTTCCTCTCGCGCCGATACGGCACGCATCGGGCCGGACCCCATCGCGAAATAGTTTTCAGCCTTCACTTGCCAGCCCGCATATTGCGATGCAAGGCACGCGCGAATGGGATCGTCGGTGACGACTTGAATCAGCGGGCCGTTCTCGCCGGGCACGATCGTCACCTCGGCACAGTCGGCGAGGCACGCACGGGCGAGCAAGATCCCTGCCTGAATGCCGCCATCGACCGCCGCGCCGCAATCGATGACGCGCTGCCCACCGACGTGCGAGATCGCCACCCGCAACCGTGCTGCATCGGCTTCCAGAATGTCCGCAATTTTCCAGGCGCGTTCGTTGAGTGTCATACGGGTGTCACCTCGTTCGTTGAAAAACCGAATAGCGTATCGAGTTCGCGGGCATGCCGCCGAAGTTGCTCGAGACAATCCGCTTCGGTACACGCTTCTGCGAAGAGCGTACACACCGGTTGCCCCGTTTCGATCTGGCTGCCGCCGTGTGGAATATCGGCGAAGTCGGGGCATCGCCAGACGTCGGTACAGTTCGCGAGCGATTCGTCCCACGGCCCCGATGTTGGAAAGACGATACGGTGCGGAGCGTAATAGATCGCTTTGCCGACGACGGACGACGACGTGCGCGGCGAGGTTGCATCGCCGAGAAACGCTTTGCCGGTCGCGAATTCGAGCACTTCCACGGCGGCGGTGTAACGCGGATTCATCTCGATCGTGAACGCCTTACCGTTGTGATTGTCGATGAAATCGAGGCCCCAACCGCCCTTCAGGTGAAAGTCTTGCGATAACAGTTCGCCGTGAAACGCGAGGTTTTTCGCGAGTGCTTCATCGTGGCGGGTGATGTTCCCCGCGTACGCGAATGGCTTCGCGTGGAGCCACGGTGTGCCGATGAGTTGCCACGTCATGCCGAACAGCGTGGACCGGTATTGGCCGTCCGAATGATAGATCGCGGACATCGGCTCGCCGTCTATGAACTGTTGCAAACAATCTTGCATGTTGTGCGAGTGACCATCGAAATCTTCGGTGATCGCGAAGCGTACGCCGAGGCCACCGGAGGAAGTGGCCGACTTGTGCAACCAGATTCCATCCGCAGCCACAGCGTTACCCGTCGGAATCGTCGGGGGGAAGTGACCGCCGCGTTCGCGAACGGTTCGGGCGAAGCGAGTGACATCGCGGACTTCGCGCAGGACGTTCGCGTCGTTGCCAACGAGTTCGCGATGTTCGGAGATCGCCATCACGACATCGGGGTGATTCTCTAAACCGCCGGTGTACATCCACGGCATCGGTGGGGCGGCGTTCGCGAGTGCGATCAACCCGTGCGGATAATCTTGCGAAGGGCATACGATTGTCGGACACAATCGCATCGTGTCCGCGTCGGCAAACAAATCGATAACGTGTGGCTCAAACCCCGCCCGTATCGCCGAGGCGGCGGCGGCTCGTCCGCTGGCACCGACGATCAGGATCGGGTTCGCCATGACTATTCCCGTTAGCCCGACGCGCTAGCGCGCTAGCGAGGGAGGACGTTCACCTGTTGCGATTGTTATGATCTTGTTAGCCCGACGCGCTAGCGAGGAAGGCCGTTGTTCACCTGTTGCGATTGTTGGTCGTGTTGAGCCGGGAATGAAGGTTTCGCGTCGCGTCTCGAAGACTCGCCACGACTCCCTCGCTAGCGCTTCGGGCTAACAATTCCTCGCTAGCGCTTCGGGCTAACAATTCGGATCCTATTCCCGAAGCGATGCCATCGTTGGCAAGCCGAGCGCGTGGCGTACGCGCTGGATCTCTTTGATCATCATCACGCTCAGCACGTCGGAGTAATCGTCCGTCCAGAGTTTGACGCTTTCGTGCGGTTTCAGTGGCTGCCACACTCTCGGCTCGGAAGTGAGTTCCGGCGAAACGATGGACCTGTAAATGAGTTCAAATTCGGGTCGTTTGAACGTTTCGAGCCGTGCCGGATTCTTTGCCAGCACCACCCACGACGATTGCGTTTTCCCCGGCGGACTAATGTGCGATTTATCGATCCAACTATCATTCATGAGCAAGCCCGTCAGCCCGAGTTTCTCCGCAATTCGACCGACGACGGGTTCGAGGTTCACGAACTTATTTGAAATATGCACCGCAAGAATACCATCGTCGGTGAGGCGATCGAGGTACAACTCGACCGCTTCTTTCGTCAGCAAGTGGATCGGGATCGCATCCGAACTGAATGCGTCGAGTAGCAGCAGCTTGTACTTGCGATCCGTGTGTTCTTCGAGTTTGATGCGAGCATCGCCGAGGACAATCTCGACATCTGCACCGCGTTCTCGGGCATCGCTGACGTATGTGAAATACTTGTTCGTGTCGGCGACGAGCGCCTTCACCTTCGGGTCGATCTCGTAAAAAGTGACCTTTTGCCCCGGCAGCGCGTAGCACGATACGGAACCAGTACCGAGGCCGACCATCGCGAAATGAGCGGTCGGATCGGTTTCGCGAAACACCTGGAAAACATGTCCGACTGGTCCGCTTTCGTGGTAGTACGTGAGTGGTTGTTGGCGAAGATCATAGCCGTATACGCCTACTGTGCCAAAAGCGGCTGCGAGAGGTTCCTGTAATTTAACGGTATATGGCCAAGCAACGATTGCTTGCGTGCCGTGGAGCGTTGTTCCATGAACGAGTTTGCGGAAGGGCTTTTGTTCTTCCACTTTCAAGATGCCGAAGAAGCTGCGTTCGGTGCGAATGATGGTACTATTGTGTAGCCGGAAATATCCCACGAATAGTAATACAGCCACGCACAGCCCAAATCGAACTGGCCGGTCAATGAACAGAAAGCAAATCATAGCTGGTAAAGCGAACCAAATTAGAATCTTCACGTTATCTGGCATCAACATGATTTTTAAGCCACAGAATGCGAGTAATGAAGTCGATTGAATCGAGATCCATATGCACAAATCGTCGAACGTGTCAAATGCCTTTAATGCGGTTAGCACCGCTACTGCGGCGAGCATCACTATTGGGATGAAGATGTCGAGCAACCGTTGTTTGCCTTCGTACATCTTCGCGGCTTCGCCGGTGAGTTGCGATTTCTCGTCTGCGAGTTTCGGGATCAACATACAGCCAATCGCGATCGAGATCGGGTATTCCCACGCGAGCGGGAATGCGATCGGTGCGATCAGCGCGTTGAAGATTCCGCCGATCATGCCGCCGATGGAAATCCACAAGTAGAACGTCGTGAGGTATGCCGCCGAGGGGCGATCGCGTGCGAGTTCGGAATGGCAAAGTAGCGCCGTCAGGAAGTACGCCGTCAGGTGTAAACCGAGCGAAAGAAACGTGTTGTCGATGGCAGTTTGCGAGACGAGAACGAAGACGAGCAACAATGTGATGACGGGGCTAATGTTCGCCAACACCGTGCGAAACCAGTTCGGAGTTTTCGCGAACGCGATGATGAACGTCAACAAGTACAGCGCGAGCGGCACGACCCACAACAGCGGGATCGAGGCGATGTCGGTCGTCATGTGAAACGTCACGCCGAGCATCAGGCTCGATGGCACGAACGAGAGCGCGAGCCACTTCAGTTTGCGCCCGAGCGTCGGTTCGGGTTCCTTAACGGGCGGTGTTTGCGTGTCGGGCTTACCGATCGCTTTCTCGTAAAGGTTCGGCCGTTTGACCGCCGCACCGCAGACGAAGAACATCACCAGAAGTAACAGGAAGCCGCCCGCGAACAGCCACGCTTGCTCGACCAAACGCAGGCTCGGCTCGGTGACGAGCGGGTAGCCGAGCAGCGAGATCAAACTCCCGGCGTTGCTGGCAGCATAGAGGAAGTATGGGTCTTTCGATGCGGGGTGCCCCGTGTACGCGAACCAGCGTTGGAGCAGCGGCGCGCTCGTGGACACCGCAAAGAACGGCACGCCGATCGCCACCGCCAGCAGTGCGAGTGTGCCGAACATCGGGAACGAGGTACTTTGCGGCGCGAGCGATTTGACGATGGGGATCGGCGAATGATTATAGCTAAGCAGCGCCGCGCCACCGAGGACGAGCAGCGCAGCAAACAGTACGCCCGTGTGCAGCATCACCTGCCGGCGCGGACTCATCACCGCTGTGAGTTTATGTGCGTAAAGGTACCCGAGTAACAGCACGGCCTGGAAGAACACCATACACGTGTTCCACGCACCGGGACTGCCGCCGAGTAGCGGCAAGATCATCCGGCCCACCATCGGTTGAATCATGAACAGCAGAGAAGCACTGATGAACAGCGTGACGGCAAACAGCAGGGGCACGGTCAACCCTCAATCGTGTACGAGAGACAAATGTTCGACGCCGAATTACAAACCTAACCCCGCGCCGAAGCCGCTATCCAGATCGAGATCGGCAGGCGGTGGCGTCGGCTTCGGTGGAACGACAGCGGCCGGCGCACGTTTGCGAACGGGTGCCGCCACCGGTTGTGCGGGCGCAGGTTCCGCAGCAACCTGTCGGCGAGCTGGTGCGGCCGCGGGTGGAGGTTCGACGTGGGCGGGTCGGCGGGCGGGTGTGGCGGGTTTCGGTTGCGGTTGCGCCGGTGGGGCCTCGGCAGCGGTGGGTCGCGCGGTCGCCGGTGCGCGCCGGCGCGGTTCTGCGGGCTTGTTCGCGGGAGCCGCTTCTGTCGGAGCCGGAGCTTTCACCGGTGCCGCTTTCCGTGGGCGATACGATGGCACATCGTCGATGCCGTCATCGTGGAGATCGTCCATCAATGCGCGCCCCAACGCACGTTCGTTCCCGAGCGGAACGTCGAGAGTCGGCGGTCGGTCGACGTTCTGCGCACGATCGTTATTGAGCGGACGGTCGTTGACCTGCGGTCGGTTCAAAGGGGGACGGTCGTTGTTCATCGGTCGATCGTTACCCGCTACGACCTCCGGTTGCGGCACGATTGCGGGCGGGCGCACCACGCCGCCGTTTACGGGTGGGTCGGTGCGCCGGCTCGTTTGCTGGCGTGGCGTCTGAGTGCGGCCACCGCGATTGCGATTGTCGACGGGCGGCGGCGGCAGGGCCTCGATAGCCGCTTTGCGAATCACGGGGTTTTCATGCTCGGTGCCGAAGCGAACGACGACGTAGGTGCCGCTACTCTTGTGCTTCTCGATCTCGACGATGCCGTGCCGTTGCGCATCTTCCAGCAATTCGCTGAACGTGTTGTAGCCGTGATAGCCTTCGTTGAACGATGGCTTCTTGCGCTTCATCGTGTCCTTGACCATCGACGAATAAATGACTTCCTTGTTCTCTCGCCGTAGTGCCAACAGCGAGTCGAGCAACAGCGTGAAGACCTTGCGTTTCTGCTCGGGGATTTCCTCGTTGACCGTCGGCGTCGCGGCAGCGGCGCGGCCGAGGTCTTCGTAATAGATGAATTCGTCGCAATTATCGCGTAGCAACTCCGACGTCGCTCCCGTCAGGCCGAGGCCGATGACGTGTTTTCCGAGTTCCTTCAATTTGGAAACCAACGGCGAAAAATCGCTGTCTCCCGAAACGATGACGAAGGTATTGATGTGGTCTTTGGAGTACGCGAGGTCGATGGCATCGACGACGAGGCGAATGTCCGCCGAGTTCTTTCCCGTCTGGCTACGTTTGGGAATTTCGATTAATTCGATCGCCGCCTCGTGGAGCGGCCCCGTGTACTGCCCGAACCGCGACCAGTCCGAATAGGCCTTCTTTACGACGATTTTGCCCTTTTCGACGAGCCGTTCGAGCACTTTACCGATCTCGAATTTATCGCGGCGACCGTGGAAGCCGAGTGCGAGATTTTCAAAATCGATGAACACCGCCAGCGTGTGTTCGCCATCGATACTGCGATTCGATTTCATGATCTGCCGTCCGAGCCGTGAAGGATTTGTCGCTTTCAGGATATTGTGCCAAGCTCTTTTGGACACCGAAAAGACGTGAAGCGTTCGCAGATAGAAGTTGGCCGGTAGCGGTCACTCCGATTATCGTAACCCTATGCACGACCCGAACCGGACGGATTTCATTCGCCACCGACGGGACGATTTCACCGAAGAGGACTTCCGATGACGGCGACGAATCACTTCCGGCTCGATGGCAAAGTGGCAGTGGTAACGGGGGGCGGGCAAGGTATCGGCGAGGCGATCTGTCGTCGCCTGGCTGCCGCCGGTGCGAAAGTCGGCGTGTTCGACATGTCCGCCGACAACGCCAACCGCGTCGCCAAAGACATCGGCGGCGTGCCGATGATCGGCGACCTCACGAAGGAAGCCGACCTCGAGCGCGTCTTCGGTGAAGTCGTCAAAGCCGCCGGGCCGGTCGATGTGCTCGTGAACAACGCCGGCGTCGCCAGCCGCAAGGGCCGCGATGTCTCGATTTGGGAAAGTGTTCGCGAAGATTGGGAGTACGTCATGAACATCAACGTGACGGGCCTCGTGCTCTGCTGCAAAGCTGTGTTGCCGGGGATGATCGAGAAGAAATATGGACGCATCGTCAACATCGCCAGCATCGCCGGTAAGGAAGGCAACCCGAAGATGGGGCCATACTCCGCCAGCAAAGCCGCCGTCATCGCGCTCACGAAATCGCTCTCGAAGGAACTCGTCGGCAAAGGCGACATCTGCGTGAACAGCGTCTCGCCCGCCGTGATTCAAACGCCGATCCTCGATCAACTGAGCGCCGAGCAGATCAACATGATGCTGTCGAAAATCCCACTCGGCCGCACCGGCAAACCGGACGAAGTCGCGGCCCTCGCCCACTTCTTATGCAGCAGCGAATGCAGTTTCACAACGGGCTTCTGCTTCGACATCAGCGGCGGTCGCGCCACGTATTAAAACGCATACGAGCCACCGGGATGAACCCTATCGCGTTCGGCACGATATTTGCGCGTTGCGCGAGGGTGAGGCCTCCGTTTAATGTACGGCTTCTCTTACCGGGA
>JAYVXI010000235.1:0-3835 GCA_043785305.1 Limnoglobus sp.
GGACTCGGGTACGGGGTCGTGTCGTATACGATCATCTTACAAAACGAATGACACCGAAAAGACCAAATAAGGTAAAACTCTACGTGCCGAGCGCCTAACCGCCTTTTGCTGCTCCCGTTGCTGCGCCGGTGCTGCGAAGAATCGATCCGTTCCGGCAGGTCTTTCAGTTTGCCGATGATGTCGGCGGCGGTCAGGCCCCGATTGGGTTCGTCGAGTTGCAACATGCCGCGAAGAATCGTTTCCATCGCGGTGCCGCCACGCATCGTAGCCAAACTCCCGCACCCGCTCGTTGCGATCGACGCTTCTACGCATCGTCGCACGCGAACGCCGTGATGTTATTCAGCGGATCGGTCCGCGAAGTCAGCAACCCCTTGCCGCCGTAAACCATCGCCATCACACCGCGCGATGCAACTCCCGCGCTCGGAACCGCTACACTGCCTGCATGTACGAACTCTTCGAGCATACGGCGGATCTCGGTTTGCGGGTTCGCGCGGCGGACCTCAATACGCTCTTTGCCGAGGCGGCGGCGTGTTTGTTCACGGCGGCCGTTGAGGACTTGCAAACCGTTCGCCCGACGCATGCGGTTTCGATCGAGATCGAAGCCGACGATCTCGCATTTCTGCTGTTCGATTGGCTGCGTGCGTTGCTCATGCGGTACGATGCCGACGCGATGTTGTTCTCCGCGTTCGAGGTGAAAATCGACGGAAATCATCTAAAAGCGATCGCACGGGGTGAACCTACCGACCTCGGGCGGCACTCTCTCACGCATGAAGTGAAGGCGATCACCTATCACGAGTTGAAAGTCGAACCGTGCGACGGCGGCTGGCTCGCCGAAGTGATCGTCGACATTTAAGGCTCCGAATAAGGAAAGTTCGCAACGATGAAAGGTTCCTTTACCGGACCGCTCGAACAGGTCGATTCGTGTTGCTACCGCATCCCGAAATCGTACCGCAAAGACATGCTCGTCGACGGGCTGATTTTCGCGAACGAAAAGCTCATCGAAGCGATTCGCCGCGATCAGGCCCCGGATCAGGTGGCGAACGTGGCAACGTTGCCGGGCATTCAGGGCGCGAGCCTGGCGATGCCGGACATCCACTGGGGCTACGGCTTTTGCATCGGCGGCGTCTGCGCCACCGACCCTGCCGAAGGCGGCGTCATATCACCTGGAGGTGTTGGCTACGATATCAACTGCCTTCCCGGCGATACGCTCGTTCGTTTCAAACACGGTTACACCAAACGCATTTCGGAAATTGACACGCCGGCGGCCGATCTGGAACTGGATTGCCTCGACGCGCAAACGGATCGGTTGACCACCACGAAAGTCGAAGGATGGTTCGGCCAGAAGCCGAAATCGCCGGTTCTGGAACTCATCTGCGAATCGGGCGACCGCGTTCGTGCCACGGCCGATCATCCGTTCTGGACGCCGACGGGAATGCAAACGCTCGGCTCGCTCCGCGTCGGAGATCGCGTGGCGACTTCGCCCTTCGATGGCGTGCCGTACGAACTGCCACCGGATCGCGTCATCGTTTCCGAAACAGACATCATCGGCAAATTGTCGGCACGTGGCATCGGTGGAAACCGCGTCGAACAAGTCCTGAACTATCTCCGTAAACGCAATTTGTCGTCGATCTCGTATCGCTCGGTCGCGTTCCCATACTTGTGCAAAATCGTCGGCTTCGTGATGGGCGATGGCTCGCTGAACTTTGCCAAAGCGTCTGGTAAAGGCACGGTCAGCTTCTACGGGAAACGCGACGACCTCGAAGCGATCCAGGCCGATCTGGCCAGCATTGGCGTTTGTTGCTCGAAGGTCTATTCGCGCGAGCGCGAGCATCGCATTCACAATGGCTACGCGGAATACGACTTCGTTCGCGTCGAGGAACACAACAAGGTCGTTAGCACGGCATTCGCGGTTCTGCTCGAGTGTCTCGGCGTGCCGGTCGGGAACAAAGCGGGGCAATCGTACCCGTTGCCCGTGTGGTTGCACGATGCGCCGCGTTGGCAGAAGCGGTTGTTCCTGTCTGCGATTTTCGGCGCGGAACTGACCACGCCCGCAACGGTGCCCGGCCACGGGACCGTCTTCACCGCGCCGACACTGACGATGAGCAAACGCCCCGATCATGCCGCATCGGCGCGTCAATTCCTCGAAGGACTCGCGGGAATGTTGGAGTCGTTCGGCGTCGGCATTCAGTCGATCTGCGAAGGGCCGATCCGCGTCGCCCCCGGCAAACCCGCCACGACGCGATTGAAACTGATCGTGTCGTCGAAGCCGAACAGCCTGTTGAATCTCTGGGGCAAAGTCGGCTTCTCGTACAACGGCGAACGATCCGGATTGGCGGCGCTCGCCGTGCAATACTTGAAGCTCAAAAACCAAATGATCGCGAAGCGGGAATCTGCGATTTCCTTCCTGCAATACTGCCTTCTCGCATCCGCCAGCGTCGAGCCGAACGGTGTCGTTTGGGAACGGATCGCCGCGATTCAAACGACCGATCACGTTGGCCTCGTCTACGATTTCACGGTGCAACATCGCGAGCATAACTTCGTCGCGGGTGGCTTCATCGTCTCGAATTGCGGCGTGCGCCTCGTCAAAACGAACCTGTTCCTGCACGACGTGAAGCGGCACATTCGCGAACTGATGAAGGGCTTGTTCCACACGATTCCGGCGGGCGTGGGCAAGAGCGGCAAGTACAAATTCGACGAAGTCGACACCCGCCGACTGATGGGCGAAGGGCCGCGATTTGTCATCGATCGTGGCCTCGGTGCGGCGCGCGATTTGACGAACACCGAAGCCAACGGACGCATTGCCGACGCCGATCCGCACGAGGTGACGGATCATGCCGTGAAGCGCGGCAGCCAGCAGTGCGGAACGCTCGGCAGCGGCAATCACTTCATGGAAGTGCAAGTCGTCGACAACATTTTCGATGCCGACGTTGCGAAAGTCTTCGGCCTCGAACTGAACCAAGTCTGCGTCATGATCCACTCCGGTTCGCGCGGGTTGGGCTATCAGGTTTGCGACGATGCGCTCGCCGCTTTTCGCAACGTCGACAAGAAGTACGGCATCGTGCTACCGGATCGCCAACTCGCCTGCGCACCCGCCGACAGCCCCGAAGGCCGGAAGTACATCGCCGCGATGCGTGCCGCCGCAAACTACGGCTTCTGCAACCGCCAACTGCTGATGCACCAAGCCCGCGAAGTCTTCGCCGACTACTTTGGCCGGTCGTGGGAAGACCTCGGAATGGAACTCCTTTACGACGTCGCGCACAACATTGCGAAGTTCGAAGAACACGTCGTCAACGGCAAGCGAAAGATGGTCTGGGTTCACCGCAAGGGCGCGACGCGGGCATTCCCGGCGGGGCACATCGAGGTGCCGGAGCAGTATCGTGCGGTCGGGCAGCCGGTGATTATTCCCGGCGACATGGGGCGAGCGAGTTGGATCCTCGTCGGCGCGCCGGGCAGCATGGAGAAGACCTTCGGCACGACCTGCCACGGTGCCGGCCGCGCGATGAGCCGCACCGCCGCCGTGAAGGACTCCATCGGTCGCCGCATCGACAAGGAACTCGAAGCCCGTGGCGTCATCGCGATGGCCAGTAGCCGCATGGGCCTCGCGGAGGAGCAACCGAAAGCCTACAAGAACGTCGACGACGTCGTCGATGTCGTCCACGAAGCGGGCCTCTCGCGGAAGGTCGCCCGAATGCGCCCCATCGGCGTGATTAAAGGGTAACAACGTGTTCGACGAGCCGCCGGGTTCATCCCTATCGCGTTCGGCACGGCGTTTGCCGTGCTTGGTCCGAGCCCAAAATGAGATTGGAGCTACGTGCCGATCGACCTCGCGGGAGAT
>JAYVXI010000236.1:0-3816 GCA_043785305.1 Limnoglobus sp.
CATCAGAAGCGGATGGAGCAGAACTTGCACCGTCGCGCGAAGGAGTTGGGTTATGAGTGGAAGAAGATCGAAGTGCCGAAGGACGAGGTCGCGGCGTCGGCGTTGGCGTGAGTGTCCGCCGCGTGCGTCGAGCGGGGTGTGTAATCTTTGACAATGCGAGCGGAAAAGGCTGCTTCGCTGACGGCTGGCGGAGAGGCTACGTACCGAGCGAAGAATCGCGACGCAAATTCAACGAGAATCACGAGTTAGGCTCACCTAACGTTCCTGGGGCGGCGTCTTGCTGCACCCGCTCGAAGCGCATGGCGGGAATACCAGCCTGCGCCAACCGCTGCTCAAGTTCTAGCAACGCCTCGGCGTTCGGGAATGCAAACAAGAACGGAGCGTGAGAGACAAAGTAGAACGCAGGGATGACGTGATCTCGCAAATAGCGCAACTTGACCTGTCGCTGTTCGTCCCTCTGCAAATCACTGTTCCGGTAGTCACTCTGGTCGAAGGTAATCACGCAACGCGGAGTATCGGTTCTGAGTTGCTGCACTATCGTCGTCACGGCGATGTGGGTTCTCCCCTCAGCTTGGTTCTCCTCGTCTGGGAGCCTGATGCCGGTGTCCGGATCGTTCAGGATCGAGTACTTCGCTGGACGCTGAGCAGGTAGAGTTGGGATACCTGTGAGCCGAGTGAAGTCATTCCGCGAGTCTTTGGGGATGAACCTCGGCTCAGCGTACAACGGTGCCCACTCCGCGAGGACTTGTTGCCAAAGCCGCTTCACCGCGTCGTATGAGTCGCCCAGGTACTCGCGCTTCAAAGGGACTGCCTCCTGCTGCCGAACGACCCAGCTCAGCAGCCGGGGCCGCTGGAGCGACAACGAATCCCGGAAAACGATCATGCGGCCCCGGTCTGCTGTAGCGTTTGGTTAGCCGGGCTTCTTGGCTGCCTGATGCCGCTTGTATGCCTCTCGAAAGGCTTCCGCTAACTTGTTCGGTTTGACTTCAAAAGAACTAAATGCGCCGATGTTCTCTTGCGTCACATGCAACTGACCTTCGCCAACGTTTCCTCGATGCTGCCCCTTGGAGTAGTGCGGATTCGATTCGATTTCTTGCGACGAAAGCACCCAGTACCGGATGACATCGCGCCACACAGCGACCCAGACGATGACATCAAAGCAAGCAGGCTTGATCTGCTGGAAGTTCATCCAGAACGGTTTTCCCGAATTTGATGACAATGCTTTGACATACAGCGGTGCTTCGATGCCGGAATCCACCGCGCGCGACGCCTTCACTTCGATTCGGATTGCACCGTCCAACAAGAAATCGTACTGCCCAGAGTAGTTGGGATCGAGCTTTCTCGTCGATTTGAGCAATTCGGGCACGAGTTCTTTGAGATGGCCTTGTGCCCAGGACTCCCCGAACGTCCGAGGTGCACTGATCTCGAAGATATACAGGTACATGTTCCGCGCAAGATAGCTGTCTCGAAGATCGAGGTATTGATCGAGCGACAGGACATGCCTCGCCAGAAGGTGCGAAATGATGAACTCGAACTCGTTGAACGGATAGACCGAAACGAGCGACTCGACACGCTCGCGTATCTCTGCGCCATCGGGCAACGTAGCAAGTAGGCCATCAAGTTCGGCTTGAAGATGTTGCATGGTTACTCGAAGAGTGTATTTTGAACGGTCGCCACACTGGGCGAGACAAAACCATTTGGTTCAACGGCCAAACCGATGTCGGGAAGTTCCAGCTCGAAC
The DNA here is from genome assembly GCA_043785305.1 of Limnoglobus sp. Classification (GTDB taxonomy): domain Bacteria; phylum Planctomycetota; class Planctomycetia; order Gemmatales; family Gemmataceae; genus Limnoglobus. The sequence continues at coordinate 1,742 of JAYVXI010000236.1, forward strand.
GGATGACCGTTTTGCCACCCCAACTTCCCGGTTTTTCGGTATCGCTCAATCCGCCGAATCGCAATTTCGCAATACACCGGATCAATATCAGCAGTGATGCACTTCCTGCCCAGTAGTTCTGCCGCAAGTACCGTTGTTCCAGAATGGGCAAAAAGGTCAAGCACTGTGTCGCCGGTCATGGAACTGGCACGAATGATACGATCAATGCACTTTAAGGGCTTCTGTGCATAGCACCCTGAGACATTTTCATCCATTCGGTAGAATACCTGCTGAATATCGACCCACACGTTTCCCGCTCGAATGTTCTCGGACTTTCCTCGCTCCAAGTTATCGGTGACTACTCCGTTGACTTCCTTGTAATATCCGCGAAGAATTTTCGGTATGTCCGTGTATTCCGCCTCGATATTGAATACTGGCTTCCCTTTCGTGTAATAAAGAAGCTCCTGCCGAACCGCCATCCAGTTCTTCTGCGTACCGTATCCGCGTTGATTACGCATCGTGATATAGCTACGCGGGAGAAATGCCTCGCCCCGCATCAAGACCATGAAATCTGCGAGCGGCTGAAAACCGTCGTTCTGATCCGCTCCAAGCCAAACGTAGAGCGAAGCATTTTCAGCGCAAACGGCATGAGTGAGCTTGACCCACCGCGAACACCACTCAATGTAGCTGGCGATGTCTTGAACGGCGAACGCGATCAAGTTGTACGGCGGGTCGTGTATGGCCACCGTGGGTTGCGTAGCGCCAACCAACGTCCGGACAGCGTCCGAGTCGGTTGCGTCGAGACAGCCAATCCGATGCAGCCCTTTCGGATCGCGCCAAATCTGACCTGACGCAAGCCGACAGTGTGGCAGAATCCGGTCACGGATTTCGGGCGATGTATCCAGACGTGGTAGCGGATTGTTCTTCATGTCTTCCTGGAACGAGGAAAGCCCCTTGCTTCTGCCCGGCTAACGACCCAGCTCAGCCGCGGCGGGGGCTGAGACACCAGTGACTCTCGCGGAACCTGCGTGCCCCCGCCGTCGGCTGCAGCGCCTGGGGCCCCACCGCGCCGGGGAGGCCCCCCGCCCCACAGTGACAGGAACTTGCATATCCTGTACATAGCGTAACGCGCGATGCTCGTTTGGTAAATGGTGATCGAGTCTTTATGACTCAACCCGTTGGTTCGACTGAGCTGGGGGGCGTTTTCGGCCCACTCGTTTGGTGACCGGCACCCATCGACTACGTCTCGGTGCGTGCCGGATCCCGTTGGGACGGCTGTGTTCGTGCCGACTCCCCCGCGATACGTTTGTTCACATTTCAATTCTTCACACAGGGGGCCAACATGGCCAAACGCAACCCGCAGCAAGAGCAGGCCCATCAACGCGAAGCGCGCGAGAAAATCCGCGAACGCGCCGCCCAACGTCAGGCGGAGTTCCACGCGCGCCAGGAGCACGAATCGCTTCAGGCGCAGGCCAAAATGACGGCGATGCCGATCCACCACGAGCACGCGGCCGGCATCGACGTTGGCGATGCGAGCCACTGGGTCTGCGTCGGCCACCACCCCGATGGCACGCCCAACGTTCGCGAATTTCCCGCCCACACGGCGGGGCTTCGCCAACTCGTCGAATGGTTGAAACTGTGCGAAATTACCACCGTGGCCATGGAGGCGACGGGTGTGTATGCGCATGTATTATTTCACCAGACTGAATGTATTGTTAATCGTCGGCGTCGTGCGAAGCACGACGCAAAGGCGAGCGGGGTGGCGTCAGCCCCCTGATCCTTCCCGAGTCGTAGACAACCTCAATTTCAATGCGACAATCTCTATCCATATCCATTGCGTACGACAGTGGTGGAATCGGGGCGATTACACGCATAAGCCTTCCGCTTGAGTCGAAAACAATCGCAATTTCAATGCGACAATCTCCATCCATATGCATTGCGCATGATACTGGCTGGATCAGGGTGCTTACACACCCCGCTCGGCCACAATTTGCCCGTCAGATTAAAGGGCGACCAAAAACCGACAAACGCGATTGCCAATGGATTCAACGTCTGCACATGTTGGGCTTTTTGCCCACCGTGTTTCAACCCGATGA
>JAYVXI010000237.1:0-32659 GCA_043785305.1 Limnoglobus sp.
GCTCCAACGCCAAGCCTACGGCTACCGCGACCAGGAATTCTTCCAGCTACGCATTTACGCGATCCACCTGGCCGAGTACGCACTTGTCGGATGAACCTAAAATACGCAGGCGGAGGTTGCAATATGCGAACAGCCTCGGTTCCAGTAACGATCACGGCCTACACGGACGACGACCAGCCAGGGTGGGTTGAGGGTTACGTCGTCGACGCGAATGGGCGTCAGTGGCCGTTTCACCCGCAAAAGCAAGTTTATGTTAGTCATCCTTACCTGGATGCCGACACCGAGTATCCCGTCGCCGGGGCAACGGATTGCCGAGTAATCGAGGTCGAGGATAGGGTGGCCACGGTCGAATTGTTGGAAATCGGGTTGGTGGAAAGTGAAGAGGATTACCCGCCGATCCGCGTACCTGAATCGAGTCTAACATACTATGCCGACGCCAAACCAAGCGTGGCCGGAAACGAATGACCGGGAAACGGATTCTCTTGGGGCAGAGGCGAACCCGATGTCAGATAGCTGTTTATCGCGAGACTTCAGCGAGCGGCTCTCTTTCGAGATGTTCCGGGTGGTTTCGGCAGACTACCCTCAAGTGTGTGCAACCATTGCTACGACCTTCTCCCTCACGCCCGAATGCGCATCGTTTGGTACCGGCTTGGACGTGGTGTTCATGGACTACCGGCGTTACGAGCAGTTGGTCGAGTTGGCTTGGGATAACTGGTCGGGGTTCATCGTTACCGCCAAGTCCACCGACTCGGAGCCGCTTGTCAGAGAGATCGCGAGTTGGCTCCAATGCAGCCAGTGGGCGCTACGAACTACCGAGTTCACCCCGGTGGGAGACTCCCATCGAAATGAACTCGGCGGCTCGACTTGCTCCTAATTCCCGCCGGGCTTGATCGGTGCGGGGCTGGCCATTGGCGTGGGGACTTTTGCGGTTGGCGTGGGCACGGCGGGTGCGACTGGCACGGGGGCGGCCTTCGATGGTTCGGCGGCTACGGTCGTTGGGGTGCGGGCTTTCTTCCAGGCGACCACATCGGTTTGCACGACTTTCACGGCCTCCGTAATTTGCGTGTCGATGCCCTTGGCCCAGTCGTCGGTGCGAATCTCGACGGGCACATCGGGGCGGACGCCTTCGCGTTCCATGTTAATGTTTTTGCCGACGGTCCAGACGCCCGTTCTTGGGATGCGGAAGTCGGTGCCATCGATGAGGCGGATCGACGTCGTGCCGATCACGTGGCCGCCGGTCGCCTGCCCGACGACCTTGCCGAGACCGAGCGTGCGGAAGGCGTGCGGGAAGATTTCCGCGTCGCTGTACGAGCGATTGTTGATGAGCACCGTGAGCGGTTTCGTCCACTTGCGGTCGAAGCTGCGGAGGACCATCCCCTCGCCGCCGTTGCGCTGCACGAATCGCGTGTGTTCCTTGCCCGTCAGGTAATTCAGCACCTGATCGTGCGTGAAACCACCGCCGTTATAGCGCACGTCGATGACGATGGCATCCTTGTCGAAGTTATCCGAATACAGCGCCCGCACGAAAGTTTCGAGGCCCGCGTCGTCCATGCCCGGAATGTGGATGTAGCCGACCTTGCCGCCGCTGTCCTTCGAGACTTGTGCCGCGTTATGGTCGACCCAGCGATCGTACATCAGTTGCGAAATTCGGCGGCGATCCGTCGCTTGCACTTCGACACGCCGCTTCGCCTTCGGGTCGGCGGGGTTCGAGGTCACATCGAGCAGAACGACTTCATTCGCTTTATTGTTCAGAAGCTGGCTGACGTTCACTTTGTCGGTGATTTCCGTGCGGTCGATGCCGAGGATAATATCGCCTGCTTTGAGGTTCAGTCCGCGTTTGTCGGCGGGGCCGCGCTTCAGCACTTCGGCGATCTTCAGGCCGGTGCCTTTGTACGTTTCGTCGAAGATCACGCCGAGGTCGGCGGTCGGTTCTTCGGGCACCGAGAGTTTACCGGAGATGCCGAGGTGCGAGGCATTCAGTTCGCCGAGCATCAAGCTCACGAGCGAGTATAAATCTTCGCGCTGCGCGATGTGCGGGACGATCTGCATGTACTTGTCGCGGACCTGGTTCCAGTTCGCGCCGTGATATTTTTCGTCGTAGAAGTTGTTGCTGAGCGCCCGCCAGCTTTGTGCGAACATCTCGGCGTATTCTTCGTCGCGCTGGATCGTCAGCTTCGCACTGAACGGGATCCGCGTCGGTTCGGAAGAAGCTCCGGGGAAGATCGAACCAAGCCCGCCACTACTCGAGCGCGCGGCACGGAGTTCGCCCGAGCCGTTGAGGAAATAAATCGTGCCCGCTGAACGCTTCGCCCACTTGATGCCGCGCGGCGACTGGTTGCCCGTCGTAATGCGATTGACCGAACGACCGTCGCTGCTCGCTACCCACAGATCGTCGCCATTCGACGACGAACGAAACGCGACCGAGTTGCCATCGGTGGAGATCGCGCCGCCATCGGACGGGATCGCCGCCACGCGCTCGACACGCAGGTGAATGTCTTCCCAGTCGATGTCGACCGACTTACCCGGCGATCCGCCATCGGCCGACGGCTTCTGCAACGACAGCACGTGCATCGAGTAAGTGCCTCGACGCTGGCTGACGAATGCGACTTTGCCGCCGGTACTGCTCCACGTCACATCGCCGTTGAAGGTCGAGTATCGCGAGACGTTCTTGGCGGGGGCGCTGCCATCGCTCGGCACGATGTAAATTTCGCTTGCAAACGAACCATCTTGCCGTGCGTAGACGATGTACTTGCCATCGGGCGACCAGTCGTAATCCATCACTTGCAACTCGGTAATCATCGCCTTCACGTCGGTGCCATCGGGCTTCATCGACCAGAGTTTGCCCGCCCGTAGGAACGTGATCAGGTCGCCCTTCGGCGAGAACATCGCACCCGTCGGTTCATCGGGCGAGTTCGTCAACCGCGTCACTTTGAACTTGTGCGCCTTGACGATTTCCGGATGTTCGGTGTCGTCGGCATCGAGCATGTAAAGCTCTTCGACCCCCGAACGATCCGAAGCGAATAACACCCGTTTGCCATCGGGCGACCAGGTCGGCGAATGGTCGTAGGCGGGGTTGTCGGTGAGGCGTGTGGACTTGCCACCGGCGGGGACTTTCGTCAGGAACAGTTCGCCGTGTATGACGATCACCGCGTGCGCTTCATCGGGCGAAAGCGCGAACTCGGTGGCATCGCGAGTGTACGTCATTGCGCGTTCGGTGTTCGATTTGTCGTCGGCGTGTACCTCGATCGCGAGCTTGCGCGACTGCCCGGACTTCACGTTCGTCACCCACAGATCGGCCCCACATTCGTAAACGATCCACTCGCCGTTGCCACTCATGCGTGCCCGCCGCACGAATTCGTCTTGGTGGTTCGTCAGTGGCTTTGCGGCACCGATGGCCGGATTCGTTGCAGCTACATCGACATCTTGCACGACGATGTTTGCCGCACCCAATTTCTGCCCGACATCGCTGACGTAATACATCTTCTTGCCATCGGCCGACCACATCGGCGAGGTATCTTGGCCATCGTAGGTGGTGAACTTGCGCGGGTTGGTGCCGTCGGCGTTGCTCAGCCAGATATCGTCGTTCGACGAACCGCGATACCCCTTGCGGTACCACAGCCCCGGCCCACGCACGAAGGCGAGGTGCGCGCCGCTCGGCGAGTAATACGCTTCCTTCCCCTCGAACAAATTCAGCCGCGTTTCCTTGCCGCCGGTGATCGGCACGGTGTAAACGTCTTGCCCGCCGGGGTAGCTGGTCGTTCGCGTGGAAGTGAAGACGATGTTCTTGCCATCGGGCGTCCAGCCGTTGACGATGTCCATGCCGGAATCGAACGTGAGTCGTTTCGGTTTGCCACCTTGAATTGGCACGACGAAAACATCGTAACCGCCGTGGCGATTCGACGAGAACGCGATCTGCCGACCATCGGGGCTGATCGCGGGGAAGTAGTCGTGGGCTTCGTGCATCGTCACCGGCCGGGCGACGCCGCCGATCGCTTCGACCGTCCAGATGTCGCCGAGGTAACTGAACGCGACGAGCTTTCCGTCGGGGGAAATATCGGGCGTACGACCGAAGCGGATCGGCTCTTGCGCCGAAGCCAGCGTTACGGATGCGAACAACGCGATACCAAATACGCAACGTGCGAACATGTGGTGAGGATCCTTCTTCAGTCGGCGAACGAGGTAATGTGCCGGATGCGGACGCAGTTCTTCACGATACCGCCACGCTCTCATCCGTTAATCTTTACCCAGTTTAACGCTCTTCCTCGCGAAATGCAAAACGACGCGTGCTGTTGTCGTCGAGTTTCCTGTCGCGCAGGTCGAGTCGGCACGGCTTTAACGGACGAAACGGTCACATCATCGTAGCGGAAGTTGTGAGACTTCCGACGGGCGGCACTTGATGAGAACGGCATGATACTTCGCGAAATGGAGCGGGACAGAATCGCCGGATGTGCGTTACTATACTTGCTACGGTTACACACGCAACTTGAGGCCCTTGCCATGCGACTGCAAAAACTCTGGAAGTGCCTCGCCGCCGCGAGTCTCGCGGCACTCACCGTGGCAATCTGTGCCGAACCGTCTTCGGGCCAATTCCCCGGCGGTGGAGATCGCGGCAGTCGCGGTGATCGTGGCGGCTTACAGTCCGGTGGCGGTGGCCCTCCAAGTGGCGGTCGCGGTGGGTTCTCGGCGGATAGCAGTTTCGATCGCCTGATGCAATCGTACGGCGGTACCGGCGATGCCGTCGACTATTCGCGAATTCCGCCCGATGTTCGCGAACGCACCAACGGCTTCGCAACGCGATTTGGCGGCGAGCCGATGCCGTTATCGGGCATGATCACTCGCGCACAATATACCGAACAATTCAACGCCCGCATGGAAACGATGCGTGCGAAGATGGGCCAACCCGGCGGTGGCGCTCCGGGGGCACCTCCCGTCGCGAGTTTCACCGCGCCGGCCGCACCGCCAGTTGCCCCTGGAATGCCTGCCCCACAAGCGGAAATGACCGACGAACAAGTTCTGATGGCGATGCGGCAACTCGACCGCGATGGCGATAATCGCATCAGCATCCAAGAAGCTTCGCAGTCGGGTCGATTGAGCCGGGTCTTCCAGACCTACGACAAAAACGCCGACGGCTTCATCGATCTGGCCGAGTTTAGAGGATACATGTCGGATCGGATGGGTAACCGGGTTCCGAATGGCGACAATAACGGACAGCAACCGTACGGACAACAACCGTACGGTCAGCCCAACGCCAGTTACGGTACTGCCCCGCCAGTGCCCGAAGAACAACGGCCCGTCGTGCTGCGTTATGGAAAAATGCCGAAGGAACTGCCGTCGTGGTTCACCGATCTCGATACCGACAAAGACGGCCAAGTCGGCATGTACGAATGGCGATTCGATAACCGACCGGTTGCCGAGTTCATGGCCATGGACCTCAACGGTGATGGCCTTCTGACCGCCGAGGAGTATTTGCGGTTCAAGAACCCTGTGAGTAACAACGCCACTAGTTCAGAATCGCGAACGGTCACCACGAGCAGCAACAACCCGTTCAATCGCAATAGCACCGTGCCGAGTCGCAGTGCGAGCACCTCGGAAGAAAGCAGCGACAAAAAAGACAAGAAAGACCGCAAAGACGAAAACCGAGACAAGAAGGGTAAGGATCGCGGCACAGAAAGTACCAGCAACCCATTCCGCCGTTAAACGATTCCCGAATTAGCCGCGACGCGCAGGCTTTGCGTAGCGGAGCGCGTGCACGTCACCCATTCTGGGATTACGGAAGAATATCGGTTTCCACCGGAACGATCACCGCCGCGAGGGGAACCCAGCCGACCGCGCCGCCAGGGATTTCGACTTGCAACCAACCACCGCGCCGGGCTAGTTCCCGCAATTCTGCACCGCGGGGCAGCAGTTCCGCCATTCTCGCAGGGTACGAATGGCCGTTGCCTTCTCGCAAAATCGTCTCGCTGATGACGACGACCGGTAACGGTTCAAGATCCGTGCGGATGCGTGCAAAAAGTATCGCCGCTACAGTAAAACCGATCCCACCTATCGCGATGAAGAGTAGTGCCCAACGGTGCCGGACCGTGAACCATTTCGCGAAGCCGAATGCGGCGACGAGTGCGAACCCGAACGCGAGAACGAAGGTATCGAGCGGGGCCACGCGGTGCCGCAACGAATCGGTTGCGTTCGGTCGCAACCGATGTTTGGGGTCGAGCGGTTCCGGATAATTCACCGCATCGCGAACGAGCCGCAAATCGGTTTGCAATTCGAGATCGTACGGGGCGAGCCGCAAGCCATCGTGTAATGCAACCACAGCCATCGGCAGATTCCCGCAAAGGAAATGCGCCCGTGCCCGCGCCAATGCAATACCCGGCGTGGCACCGTCTCGCCATCGTACATCGAGGTCGCGTGCCGCTTCCGCGTATCGCCCATTGGCGAATGACATCACCGTGTCACTCGGAGAAACCAGGCCGAACATGGCAACGAGCATCGTCGCGTTCAAGCCGGTTCCTCCCAGTTCAGAATGATGTTTTGCGCCGTTGTAACGAGTCGTGCGGCATCGCCGATTCGCAAGCCGAAACGGGCTTCATCGCAAGCCCGAAACAGTTTCACCGCATTCGCGATTTTCGCTTCGGGAACCTTCGCCGTTCGCAACTCGCGCTCGATGTCCATCGGCACCGTACCCAGGTTGTGGAAATCGTGGCGATCCGCGAGGAAATCGCGCAGATGCTTCGCAACGAGTGCCGCCGGTTCGGGTGCGCGTCCGGCGCGGGCTAAGCCATCGAGCGCCAGTCGCACCGCGCGGTTCCGGCGCAAGTTCGCCAGCCGCACGCCATCGGGGTTTCGCACCCGCCAGAGCCGCACCCAACCCACGGTGAGGATCGCAATCGCCGCAATTGCAGCGAGCCACGCCAATGCGCTGGGTCCGCTACTGAAGGAAGTTCGCTCCGAAATCCCACTCGGCCACACTAGGAATCGGTCCGGTGCGGCGGGCCGTGGCACTGCCGGTGACACCGGTATGACAGCCTCGCGTACCATCACCGAAATCGCGATGGCGTACTTCGTGCTAATTTCGCGGCCTTCGGGCGCGTTCGGGTGAAAGTAGTCGAAGCGCAAGCCGGGAATCTCGATCTCGCCACTTCGCCGGGGACGCAGTCGATAGCGAAAGTTCGCCACCGTATTCGGCATCTCGTCGGGGACATCGACGATCTCGCGGAAGCGTTCGACGAACGCGGGGATGCTGCGTAAGTTCGGCCTGCGGATGCGTTGCGGGTTCTGCGCGTTCGCCACGGTCAGCGTGAGTGACAACTCGCCGTCAGCGGCGATTTCCTTCGGCGTGGCGCTCCAGGTTACGGTTAAATTGCCGGTGCTGATGGCGTTGTAGAAATGCTCGCGGTTCTGGAAAATCGCCGGGGCATCGTTCGCATCGGGTTCGTCCTGTGCCGATGCGAACGATGATAACAGTACGAATAGTAGGAACATACGCTTACCAGTCGCGCACATTCGGCCGCTCCGGTCCTGCCCGCATCTGGGCGTTCTGCTTGCGTTCGCGGATCAGGCGTTCGCGGATTTGCTCCAGGTGCAAGTGCGTATCTTCGGGGGACATCGGCTGCGCGTCGTCGCTATCCACCAGCACGGGCAGCGTACCGTTGCCGGGGTTCTGCTGGTTCGACGACTTTGGCTTTGCGTCGCCGGTTTGCGGCGAAGTGCTCGCGTTCGGCTTCACGCTCGGATTGTCGTTCGCCTGTGTCGTGGTGGTGGTTTCGGTTGCGGCTTGCGACTCGCGCGGCGACGGTTGCGGTTCGCTTTCCGGTGGCTCTTCGTGCTCGTTCGGCGTCGGCGGCGTCGGTCGTTTCGCCCGCGCGATATTCCAAAGTATCTTTGCCAGTTCCAGGTTGTGCTGCGCGTCCGCACGGAAGGTTTCATCGACCGGATTGCTATCGAGTGCGGCTTCAAAACAAGCGATCGCCGCCCGCAGTCCGGCAACATCGTTCCCGCGATGAATAAGGCAAACCCCCCGATCGAACGTGGCACGCAGTCGGCGGGGCGGGGGCGCATCGCGGTCTTCGAGTACGCGTAGGTAACCGAGTTCGGCTTCGCGAAAATCTCGCTTTGCAAACGCAATCACGGCCCGGTTGAACGCGACTAATCCGGGGTCGGTCGTTCGCTCGGCCGCGATGCGGAAGTGCCGCTCGGCCAGTTCCAGGTTCCCCGCTCGCACGGCATCGTTTCCCACGCGGACGCGATCCACCAGCGACCCCGGCCCAGCCGAGATCAGCAGCGGAAGAACGACGATGAGTGTGACGCGGTACATGGTTCAGTCCCGATTCCGACGACGGGGGCGATCTCGCGGATCGTCTTCGTCGTCATCCTCGTCCTCATCTCGAGTGCGTCGAGAAGTGGATTTCCGGCTGACACCTTTGACGGTGCGTTTCTTACCGGGCATTTGGAAGTTGTACAACCCGCCCCACACGAGCACAGCGAGAATCGCGAGCAGAGCCAGGATTGCTAGCACGATCTGGACGCTGCGACCCTCCTCGACGACGATCAACTCGTTCGCGGGAGCAACAGGTACCGCCACAATCGGTGTGGCTACAATGGGTGTCGCAACGATCGGTGCGAAGTCGTTGAGTTTCGCAGGTTGTGGGGCCGTGGGGCGCGATGGTGTGGGCGTGGACTTCGGGGTCGGTGCAACAACTGGCGGAACGTACGCCGGTTTCACGGGTGCCGGGGCGGGTTCAGCGGGTGGAATCGCGGTGAGGTTGAGCAATTCGTCCTTTGCGGTCCAGCCGCGTTTCTCGAACGCTTCGTCGAGGAACGCCACCTCGGACACACTGCAATCGCAGCGCGACCAACCGTCGGCACGCAGCGACCGGAACGATACTTGTGCGTGGACTTTCGACCGAGCATCGAGTTTCATCGCGTCCAGAATCTTGTTCCCGAAGTCCCACTTCACGTAGAAGTTCGGCGAGCGAACTGGGCTCCCGAAGCGATCCGTCACTTGAAGTTGTTTCACTTTGGTGTCTTCGGTACCGACGCGAATCGTCTGATCGACCACGCCGGTGATAATCATCGCAAACGTGTAGTCTTTGCCGATCGTTTCGTTGGCTTTCGTACGAAATTCCCGATAACGATTGATTTCGTTGATTCGCTCGGAACCCATGCCTCGAATCATCGGCGGCGGTTCGACGGTCGATGCCGAGTCTCGTTTGTAGGTTGCCAGGATGTCACCCTTGAGTCCCAATAAGTTCACTTCATCGACGACGCAGATGCCCCACGTTTGCGACGCGACGCTCGGTTTCACCGTTCCCCGGATCCGCACGGCCAGCATCGGCTCGTTGGGAAGGGACTTCATTTTTTCGACGAGCGAGGCATCGATCGTGAAGTCGATCCCGTGCGACCAGAATTGATCGCGGTTGCGATACTGGAGCGAAGGCCCATCGCCGAACCCCGCGACTTTCACACCGGGCGAGAGAACCTCGACGGTGACTTCTTGGCCTCGGAGTTTGACGAAATCGCGGCAGAGATCGTCGAGATCGATCTGGCCTTTGGGCGTCGGTCCGATCCGCGTGGCAATCGGTGCGAGTGGCTGGCCGTTGGGGCCGATCAGCCCGGCGTGGCCTTTGTCGATGCCGGTCGGCTTCGGGGCCGTCGGATTTTTCGGGTTCATCTTCGGCAGCACTTTCGGAGCGACCGGCGGTTCCGAAGTGATGCGATCCGCATGGGTTCGATGGGTGGTTCCGTCCGTTTCGGTCCACGTGATCTGATACCACAGAAACTCCGTCGTGGGGCTACGCAAGATCGAGACGACATCGAAGACCTGTTCGCCCGTTCGCTCGACATCGACGGCGAGTGCGTTCGGTAATTTGGAGACGTTCTCCGGCTGTTTGTCGTCGGTAGCCGGTGCGTAATGTGCCGAGATCGTGCGGATTTTGCCGTAAGGGTCCGAAAACTTCGTGCCGAACTCGATGTTCATCATCGGCTTGAAACCGAGCCACGCATGATTCCCACCATAGATCATTTGCGTTTGCAGAATCGCGCGGACGAGGCGTGGCGGGATCGCTAACCCGATGCCGGCCGCGCGAACGGTTTTGACGGCCACGCCGACGAGTTTGCCATCTTGCGTGATGACGGGGCCACCGCTGTTTCCCGGGTTCAATGCCCCGTTCAACTGAACCATCATCACGTTGCCTTTATCGTCGGAGCGATTGCTCGACACGCTCGCCAACCCGATCGAGATTTCCGGGTTCTTCGTTCCCGCGGCCAAGGCATCGCCGAACGGGAACCCACACACGTACACCTGCGTCGTTTCGGGGACTTTGTCTAACCCGTCGAGCGCCAGTGGTTCGGGGATCGCCTTCGTCGCTTTCACTTTCAATACCGCCAGATCGTCGTTCTCGTTTTGAATGAGAAGTTCGGCCGTGGCGACCCATTCCTCCTTCTCGCCACTGTTGAAAACGACTTCGACTTTCGTTTTGACCGCTGCGAAACGGCGCTGTTGCAATAGTTCTTCGGGCGGCTGGACCACGTGTTGATTCGTGACGATCAAGCCGTAATCCTTCGCGGAATGCACCACGAAACCGGACCCGCTGGCCATCAGGTCGCCGTGAGTCACCTTGATGTAAACCGTCGCGGCTTTGATCTTCTGGAGTTGCGCCGCCGGAAGTTGTCCCCATGCCGGGGATTGCCAACCGAGCAACACAACTAGCAATAGCCAACCGAGTGACGGGCGGGTCATGGCGGACTCGTTGTGGTATCCACGCAAAGGAAAGTTAGGCAATCATAAACGATCTGCCACGTCGCAGCAACTGTTTTGGTACCGTTCCGGTTCAATTGTTCAGTTCCAGATGCGGGTGACACCGTAGGCGTCGAACTGGACATCGGCGCTGATGATGGGCATGGCTTCAAACAGCGATTGGGAAATCATCATACGATCGAATGGATCGCCGTGATGCTTCGGCATGTTTAACAAACCGTCAAAATGATTCTCTGTGAATCCGAGCCAATCGAAAAAGGTACGTTGCATGTGCTGGCGGAAAAACCCTGGGTACGCACCTCCAATATCCAACTTCTTCAAGCCGACTTTGATCGCGACTTCCCAAGGAGAGGCGAGGCTCACAAATTTGTGAACGATCGGGTCGCTGATGACGGATTTTGCGTATGTACTCAATCGAGGATCATCCCACCAGTACCAGAGAGCCGTATGAGTATCGAGGAGCACTTTCATTCCATATACTCGGCGAAATCCTCAAGGGGAGCATCGAAATCCGGAGCCATCCAGAAAGAGCGATCTTTGGCCGTGCCGGCCACGCTCGGCCAACTCGTTCGCTCGGTGCGAGTGATCACTGCCTTGGCTTCACCATGTTCCGTCACAATTAATTCTTCGCCGGGGACCATGCCCGCAAGCACATCCGAAAAATGCGAGGATACGGCACCAATCGGTAAGATTCGGCTCATCTTTGAATCTCCTCTAAGACTGCGATTTCATCGACAAAGATTATTCTACCCCGGTTCGCCCTCGCCGTCTAACATCGTCGCTCGCTAACGAGTCATGCCCGCTTCCACCACGCGAGCGCGAAGAAAGCGACGCTGGCGATCAGGAAGCCGGCGGCGCGGTCCTGGCGTTGCGGGAGGCGGTCGTCTTCCACGTCTTTTGTCGGGTTCGGTTCGATGTGGACGCGGAACCAGTTGCCGAGTGAAATGGGATCTTGCCGCGCCGGGTAGTACGTGCCTTTGGCGTCGTCGGCGATTGCTTTTGCCGTCGTTTCGTGCAGTTTCGTTTGCACCGGCGTCGGGATACCATCGGCGCTGGTGGCTTCGAGGAGTTCGCCGTTGGTTCGCAGTAATGGCGACTCGCGGAGCGGGTCGCCGATGCCAATGACGTGAACGGGAATGCCCATTTTGCGGGCCGCGTTCGTACCGAGCGCCCACTCGCGGTCGTCGGCCGGGTCGTCGGCATCGGTCAGTAACACGATGTCCTGATAGCCGGGAAAACGCGGGTCGTGCGCCTCGGTCGCGGCGGCGAGGGCGGCCCCGATCCGCGTGCCGGAGATCGCATCGTCGGTGGGGCGAATCTCGGCGGGCGGGGCGCGGGCATCGAGTTCTTCGAGCCGCATATTGAGGTGGTCGTAATCGGTCGTGAGCGGGACGATGAGCTTCGGGCGTGCGGCGAACAGCACGATCCCCACGCGGTGCCCGCCCTTCTTTCGCAGCGTGGCGATCAGGTCTTTCGCGCCTGCCACGGCGGCCTCCCAGCGCGGCACCGGCTTCGGCCCCGTTACGTCGTCCGCCCACATGCTGCGGCTAAAATCGAGCACCAGCACGAGATCGCGGCCGACCGCCACGCCCTGATTCTCGCCGATGCCCCAACGCGGCCCAGCCAGGCCAATCGTCAGGCATAGCCACGCGAATGTCATCGCCACGATGCCCCAGAAACGCCGCGGATTCGGTTCGGTTTGGAGCGTCGCCACCGTGGCCGGTTTGCCGAGCGCGGCCACTCGCCGCCGGTGTCGCCACGCCGCAAACCACGCAAGAAGGGAAAGCACCACGGGCACGAGCGACAGCCAGAACAACGACGGCCTGGCAAATCGCACGCCCTTCAGAAAGTCCTTCCCGTCGGCGAAGAAGGCTTGAAAACCAGACGGGAAATCCATCGGTACGCCTTATCGCGGATAGATCCGCCCGAAGTACGGCACCACGCCTTGGTAGTTCGGGTTGCCGACATCGAAGTTCGGCTGCGCACCGGGGTTGCCGAGCGTGCCGTTGCTGATCATCAGGCCTGCTGGCGGTGGCCCCGCAATCCCGGTAACTACCAGAGTAGCGATACCGGTATTTGGATTGAAATCCTCGGTCCCCGCGTCAATCGTCGAGTTTCCATTAATGTCGTAACCGATCGAACCAACGGTAGCGGTCTGGGCCGTGGCACCCGTGCCAATCGCAATTTTCGTAGTCGTTGCGGGATCGCTTAACACCGAAGGGCTTGCTGTTGTTGGAGCGATGTAGAACGTACGGCCATCGGAGCTGTACGAGAGCACCAACTCAGTTGGGCTTTTTGGGTGTGGGACGTAACCGTGGGCGCGAATCTGAAGTACGACCGACATTGGCGGTGGAGGAACGACAGGTGCGGCACTTGCCACCGTTTCGCTGATGTAGGAACCACTCGCATTTCCTGACATATTTAACCCCAGCGCCGAGCGATCCACGACCGCACAGAACTTCGCTCGCATGTCGCCAGGGATTTCATCGAAGACTTCCCTGCCGAGTACGACGGGGTTAGTCGGGCTGATCGTCCCAGGGTTCCGCACCTCGAAGTAACCGACGGTCATCACGACCATGTAAGTATCGGTGGTGGTCGTGATGTTGTTCTGCATCTTGCGAAGCATCTCGGCCTTCTGGTACGGGTGCGTCGCCGAACCGAAGATTGCTGGAGTACCCGCGCCGCCGTTACGGAGAATCGTGTCGTCGATTCCGCTTCCGCCAGGCAACAATCCACCGGGTGCGAATGATGCCGTGCCGAAAGACTTGAATGGTCGATCAGTTCCACCTTCGTCGATTGTTGCGTTGGGTTGGGGAACGTTATTCACATCCCATGATGGGGTACGAGTACTGATCAATTTGCCCCAGAGTGTCGTCGTTGTGTCTGCCGGCAACGTTGTGTTGTAAACGTCCGTGTTTATGAAGCCATTGCTCGCATTTGCATCGAGCAACGCTTCCATCACACGATGATCCCAAACCATGTTCAAGTTAATCTTGCCCGCAACGCGACCACCGAACGGGGTGTCGTACGTTCGCGGTTTCGTGCCCAAGAGTTCGAGCGCACGATGCAGGGGCGCAGGGTTCGCAACCGGCGTAGTCAGCATACCCGGCACCCACGGTGCGACGTGTTGGTGCGCGACTGTCTGGTTAATCTGTACGAAGCGATGTTGAAGTTCGCATGGCTTGCCATTGTGAACGTGCAGCAACTCTGTCGCGTTGATGAGATTGCGATCCAGGTGAACGAGCCATTCGTTTGCCGTCAATGCTGCGGGTTTCGCATTGTGACTGAACAGCGAGCTAATTGGCCGATTCGGCCCAGCAGGGTCCGCGATAACCGGTCGAACAACGTGACTCGCAGGATACCCTGTTGTGACGTTCGCTAACCGCAATCGATTCGTTGGTGGTGTCACAGCCTGGGTGCCTTCCGCACCTGCGAACGGTTGCACTTTACCGACTGATTCCCGAGCATCAATTGTGGCAGGGTTCATTGGATTCGCAGTACGATTGCCCAGTGGGTTAACGATGGGTTCTGTCTTGGCCTTGATGATTGCATCTTCGGAGTGAACCGAGGTCATGTAGTCTACCGTAATGTATGGATTGGTCTGTGAGTTTGCCGCCATATATGGGTTCGCTAATCTGCGCAAAATAACTGTATGATCGGAATAGCTATTGAAGAAAGCGGTATCGAGTCCGCTATCGATTTTATTGTCAATCTCATACTCCATGCCAGTCGCAGTGAGTGCGGTCGGGTCTGACGGCGAATACTCCTTCGTGGGATCGCTCGGGGTCACTTGTGGGCCGAGAACGCGGATTCCATTCGCCGTTCCTGCCGCAGGTGCGGGGATCGTTGTCGATTGATAACCTTGGTTCGGTTCAATTCGTTGAGCGAGAATCGCTGTTCCGTTTGTTGCCGTGCTCGAATCCACAGACGTGCTGGCCAACGGATCGAGCGTCACTTCGCCGAGAACATTCGTCGGATCGGCGACACCACTCGTACCAGTGAGGCGATTCACGTTCCCTTTGACAACACCACTTTTGGTAATCAAGATTCTGTAAGGGGAGTTGCCAGCCTGGAACGATACGCATCCAGGATTTGCACCCGGTGTAATCGCATCGTACCCCGCCAGTGGGCTCCCTACGGGTTCCGCATTGCCTGGGTTCAGTAACTCGACCCAGAAGCGAACCATGTTTTTGTTCGGGTTGCCCGGTTTGTTGGCGATCTCCGAGTACACTTCGTTCAGAACGAGCCGTGGCTTTTCGGTGCCAAACACAACGCGATTTTCCACATCCGTCGGTGTAGCAAAGTGGGCGTTGTAACCGGCATCGAACGTCAACTCACTCGTCAGCAACGTGGTGACAATCGGATTCCAGATGAATGGCGTGTTGATGTCGTCGTTGTCGATGTAGTCGACGATGTTCACCGCCACTTGTGCCAGATGACGAATCGCGTTGTACTGCGACGATCCCACGACCACTGTTGTGAGGTCGAGTTCGCCCGTCGTTGGATTGATGCGCGTTACCGATGCACCGGTCGCAAGCACTAATCGACTGAGGATATCGCGGGCCAACCGGTTGCGATCCAGAATCGGCCCGACGATTTGCGAATTCAACGCCGTGTATGGTGCCACAGGCGCGGCGTTCATTGCCGCAACGTTGGTGAGAGGATCGGCAATCGGCAGTGTGGTGTTGACACGGTAGTCGCGCAATGGCCGGTTGAGGTCGATCGCGCCCAAGCTGGCCATCGCACTCTGTAAAGGCACATTGGACGCAGCCGCGGTCGTTGGGTAATCGCCGAGTCCTGCCGTCGTTGGTCCCGTCCCCGTTGTGAGGGTTGTTGTCGGGGCAGCGGGATAACTCAGTTGACCTCCGGTGAGTTGCAGTGTCCCGGCGGTGTAGCTTTGGTAGTTCGGCATCAGCCCCGGACGGTTCAGCGAGTTGCTGATCGTCGTCACCAAGGCGCGGTTGATGTTAGAGGGATTTTGCAGACCGTAGCCGTTCAGGCTGTTGGGTGGCGATTGTGGCATCACGCTGAAAAACGGGTCGTTATAGTCGGACTGCGTGCCAGAGTAGCGGGTGACCGCGCGGCGAAGGTCGGTGTGCGGGAACAATTTTGGCTGTCCGGGAGGGCCGCCCGAACCCCACGAGAACGGGTTGAACAAGCTCGGGTGTTGACTGTCTTCGGTATTACCGGTTGTTGATGAATCGAAACCCGCTGGATACGTTGGATCGGATTTGTAGCTCGCTGTAGGCATGACCATCGCCGATGCTGCCGTGCTGCCGTCCCAGTTGACACTGGCGTAGCTCTGTGTTGTCTGCGAAGCGTTTGCCAGAAATGGCATCGTCGACAAATTCGTTCCGCGTGCGTTGGGCGTAGAAGGCGCAGGTGAGCCGGTTCGCGATCGGAGCATGTTAGTCGCATCGCCTGCGTTGATCACTTGTGAAAGACTGACTTCCCACGGTCCAAATCCGTTCGTACTCGTGCCTTTTGTATTTCCTGCGGTGTTCACGTTCACGCGGCCATCGAGCGGCAGCACGGTGGCGGCGACGAGTGGGATGATGTTGCGGCCACGCCAGTTGATCACGGGCAAGTTCGCGTTCAGCCAGACGGCATCGTTCCGCTGTACGCCATCGGTGCCAATGATATTCTGCACGTCTCCGGTGATCGTGCCATCGGGGTTTAACGGCGGGTAGGGGAAGTCGGTTACTAGACCGCGACCATCTAAAGAATTGTAAGTGTGATCAACGGGCCGTGGGCGCAGGATCAGGTAACGGCCGATGTCGTTCGTCCAGTTCGGGTTCGCTGGGTGGAGGTCCGATTGACCGACCGGTTGAGTGGAATTGCGGAACAGCGTCGGCCGGTGGTACGACAGCAACACGATGCGGCCCGTGGTAGGGTCTTGCACCGCGACGCACATGTTGTTGCGGTCGGGGTACGTGTATGGCGCGTTCTTCGCAACGTAGGTCGGCGGCATCGGCAGAGCGTTTATCGCCGTGTTGAACTGCGTGCTGTTGCGATAACCCGTGTGTTCGGGATCGACGATGTGCTGGGAAGCGGCCACGGGGTTGCCGCTCGCATCGCGAACGAACTGGTTCATGTAGTTGACGACTTGCTGACGATTGACCACGACCGTTCCCGTTGCGGTCGGCAGCGTCAGCGACTCCGCGAACGTCCCGATGCCGTTGTACGGCACTTGTGCCGCTGGCAGGCCACCGTAGATGAGGCGGGCCATTTCGTGGCCGCGGAGTGCGGAGAGTGTGTCGGGGCCGATGTCGGATGCGGGCGTGAACAGCATCTGTTGGAGGAAGCCGTTGGCGGCGGGCAGCGGGTCGGGGTTCGCGGCGACCGACATCGCTTCGCGGCGGATGCGGGCGGCGAGTGCCTCGGACTCGGCGTAGAGTGCGAAGCTGAGCGCGACGACCGCGAACAGCGCGAGGAGCGTCAGCACGATCAGCAAGATCGCGCCGCGACGTTCGCCCGCTCGATGTGTGGCATTCATTCGGAGTATCATGGCGTCACCTCGTAATGGTGCAAGTAATTGCAATGTTCAATCGCGGCGGTTTTGGGTAGCAATTGACTCCACGCCCTACCCACCCACCCATCCCTGGAATCATTCCCGAATTCGGAATCAACCTAACGCAGCAACGACTTACGTCGAATTTCGACGGTGTGCGATCCCGTCGAAACCACTCTGGAATCAAAAATTACATGTCCTGGATCAGCGTAATTTGCCGAGCCAGTTTGTTCTTGGGATCGTAGATCCGCAGCTTGATCTGAATCGCCTTCAGGCGAATCGGCAACGGCACGTAGCTCGGGTTCGGCCCCATAACAACGGGCGGGCCAGCACTCACCTGAATCGTTGGTTGATTCCAAGTGCTATATGCTCCGCGATCTGACCACGTGTCAAAAATGCGCCCGAGTGGTCCGTTCGGTAGATCGAAGAACGGAGCTTCATTAGTCGGAGCAGGGGCGGGATCCCAGTTCGCTTTGATCTCGAACGAGATCACGTTGGAAAGCAGGATGTCGTCGCCGGTGCCGAGTGCGGCGAAGTCGTCGATCGTCGCAGGACTCGTTACCGAACGCGTACCCGACTTCCCACCGAGGCGGTTGTCCGGAACGGTGATGCTACCGGGGCCGTTGAGGTTTTTAGACGGCAGAATCGGGCTGCAACTCATTCCGGGCGCGGTCGTCTGGAAGGTGGGCGCGGGTGCGGCTCCCCATGGAATCGGAGCACCGTTGTCATCCTGCTTCAGCACGCGGATACGGCGATGCAGGCTGTATAGTGGTGTGCCACCCGCCGCCGTCGTTCCCGTTGGCGTCGGGTTGAGAAAGTACGCCACTTCCGCCCATTGCGAGCAGTACTTCGTGTTCGATGGTTCCAGATTGATCAAGCTGTTCGGCGGTTGCGGAGCCGTCCCGAGGTTCGCAGTGAAGGCGCGATCTTGCCGCGTACCGGGCAGCTTAATCGCCATGTGCAGAATGTGCCCGTTGTTTGGACTTCCGCCGGCCTTTGTACACGGGATGCCGTCTGGATCAACTCCGGTGCTTCCTTCTGGCGTACTGATGCCTTCCTGCTGAATGCGGAAGAAGCCGCGGTATGGCGGGCGGGCCGTCTGCTCGAAGCCCGGTACACCGATCTTGTCGAAGCGAATGCCGCTCACCCGCGTCGGTTCGCCGACTTGGTTTTCCAGGTGCGTCGCGGCGAGGTCGGCCTGCAACACGGTGCCGGATATGGCGAGGCGCTCTTGCAGTTCTCCGGTCGATTTCAGCACGCTGAAGGTGTCGATGCCCGCAGCAAACGCCTGCGTCATGACGACCATAATCAACATGCAGAGGCCTGCGGCGACTAACACTTCGATGAGCGTAAAGCCGGGGCGTCGGGTTCGTGCGGTTCGCGTAATATTCATCGGACCCTCTTGCGGGCGTAGGCGTTCGGAGGATGTTCGAGGCTTACTTACCGTTCAACTGCGGGCGTTTGAAGACTTCGGACAACCCGGTAAAGACGATGACGCGGGTGGTCTGCGTAGCGGGTACTGGTACAATCGGCGGAGGTACCGGAAACTGGTCCTGATCTTGTCGAATCGGCGTTTGCAATTCGATATCGAGCGTGCCCGTCACTTCATCGTTAGCACTGACGACGCGATAAAACTGAAGAATGTTCGTTTGCTTGGGACTCGCTGTGGTCGCCGGATCGTAGGTATGCAACGCGATCCAACGACCTTTGCTAACGGGTGGACGCCCAGGCGGAGTTAGGTACGTGATCTTCAACGACGTTCCGCTAAACAACGTCGGAGTGTAGACCGATTCATTACTCTGAATCGCATATCCGGGTGCTCGGCCATCGAACACGAGAATCGTCATGTTCGCGATGTTTTCGGACAGACGTTCCGGGCGTTGCACAATCGCGAGCCAGTTGTATCGGCCACCGCGTTCTACGGGTACTGCGGGTATAGCGACTTTGGGTGCTCCGGTACCGGTTTCATCGTAGGTCAGGTCGTCGAGTAGCGTGCAGAACCGCAGACGCTTCCGGAAATCGATATTCGATGTAGGGTCGGACGTAACACCGTTGGCACCAAGGTTACAACGTGGCATTCCTGGCCGTGTGCCGACGCCAGTCACCCAGAAGCGGTTCGGTAGAGTTTTGAACGAATTTTCACCAATCGGATCGATAAACAGCGGGTAGCTCACGCTGACCGTTGGATCGACTTGCAAACTACCGTTGGGTACGCCCGAAGCCGCCTCTGGATTGTTCATCCAGTTGAACATGTTCGGATCGTAAGTCTGTCGTTGCTCCACCGCGTCGCGCCAGTAGTTGCGCATCAACGAGTCCGCTTGGCGGGCGGCTTCGGCGGTGCGGCTGTCCTTCAGTGCCTGGCCCATTTGCAAAGCACCGAGCGGGAACAGCGTCAGCAGCGAGATCATGCCGAGCGCGGCGACGAACATCGCAACGAGGGCTTCGGTCAGGGTCAGGCCGGGGCGTCGGGCCGTCGGCATTCGGGTAATCATCGGTAATCCCCAATGGGGTTTCGTCGTGTATGAAAGGGTCCGTTACAGCCCGGTATTGATGCCGTCTTTCGCGAACTTGTACGGGTCGTTTTGCGAAATCGGTGCGACGTTCTGCGTCGCAATCGCACCCGTCTTCGCGTAGATCGCAATCAGGATCATCTGCCCCGCTTTATCGAGATCGGCCTGGTTCATCAAATCGATCGGCGCGGGGTTGCGGTTGATGTCGCGCATCAGGCAGACGATCAAACCCTCGGAGGCGAACATCACTTCCCCCGACGGGGCAAAGAGGATGTCGCGATTGCCCGCAACGAGCGGGATGTTGTGATCGTACTTCGGTGGGCCGGGCGATTTCACCGACGAGGCGAGGTCGATGACCATGCCCAACGGCAGTTGTTGCGTCGGCTCGCCGAGCAGTGGGCGAGCTTGGCGGTAGATGCCGAAGTTTCCCGTGACATATACGGCGTTCATCGAAGGAGAAGGCGCTGGCGAGTAACCCGCACCGAGATCGGGTAGACGCAATTTATGATCTGTAGGGTTTAACCCAACACTCAGTTCGATCGTGGCCCCTGCGGGCTTCGATGCTACAGCGAGGCCGGAAGCATCAGCAATTGCGTCGATCTTGTACGCGCCACCGAGTTCGGGAATCGTAAACAGATCGCCGATGGAAACCGATGCTGAAAAGTCCGCGTACGAGACACCCGTGAGGAACACTTGCTTGTCGGTAAACAACAAGGGTGAACCGCTCGCACTGTACACCAGTGCGAGCCGTGCCCCTGGTGGCACGATGTAGGCTTCGGGCATCTCGATGTAAGCGATTTCCCTGCAAGTGGAGCCGGTGGAATCCATGATCAGCCGCACGCCGCGCGGGGCGCGGTCGCGGAGGGCGCGATTCTTCGCGACGAGCATCCATTGGCTCAGTCGGTCGGCCGCACCGACGGTCTTGTAGGAGTCGAAGGCGCTCGATTGCGAGACGGCCACGGCGAGGCCGAGGAGCGTCACGGCGAGTGCCATCGCCACCAAGAGTTCGACGATGGTGAACGCGAGCCGAGCGGTCGGATTTCGGTATGGAATGCGCATGTTAGTTCCCCCGTTCGCCTTCCCGGCGTAGCCGGTATCCGAGGATGTTGTCGGTGTCAGTCGGAATCGTGACGAGGCCGCTGGTGGGTGCCACGTTCAAGCCGTCGAAGTTTTTGTTCGGACCCGCACAGATGATGCTCGGCAGCCAGTTGACGCCGAAACCGGTTAGCCCCAGTCCGGCAGCCACGACGGCTGGCGTCGCTTGCGTCGCGTTGCCCGGTATGGTCCACGGGGCACCGAGCTTGTTGAGCGGGTCGAATGGATCCTGGCTCGTCACGCCCGTTTTGGTGAACGGCGGAGTCGTGATTTCGCCATTCGTTGCATAACGAGCGTAAGTCAGCGGCTTGCCATAGGTATCGGTGAAGACCTTGAATTCGTTTGAACCAATCGTCACTTTGCCGGTCAGGGCACCTGCGGCTTCATCGGCGAACATCTCGCCGCGACTGCCTTTTTCCGTGATGAGGATGTACAGCAGAATCGCCGCCTGGTCGGCCACCTGATCGGCGGCTGTGACCGGTGCAACGGGGGCAGGCACAACAGCCGTGTTGAGTGCCGCATTCGCCACGTACGTTCGCTTCGCGGGAAGCGTTGCCGTGTAAGTCGTTCCACCGATCGTTACGCTGAACGTCGTTGCGGCTTTTGCTTCCGCGAACGTCTGCGGAAATTCGTTCTTCATCCGAAAGTACATCCAGAGTGCTTTCGCGCGATCGCGGTCGCCCCCGGCGATGGTCGTGATCGTCGCGATTTGGTTGGAGTACGTGTTGTCCTTGAACTCTTTCTCGGCGCTGTCGCGCCCCGCAGACCACGCCTTATTCAGTCCCGTGGTCATCTTGGCTACGGTCGTCTCGTTGGCCTTGATCTCGGAACTGGCGCGGACGCGGAAGAACGCACCGACACCAATAGCTGACAAGACCGCCAAGATCGCAACGACAACGAGCAGTTCGATGAGCGTGAAGCCCGCTCGCGAACGATGGTGTAACGCAGTCATGAGCGGTCTCCTTTAATCAGCCGCGCTGAGTTTGCGTTGGCGGAAGTTGGTAAAGTCGTCGCCACCCTCTTCGCGGTTATCGACGTAGTCGCCGCTACCGGGTACGAACGTGTAGTTCGTGCCCGTGTCCGGTTGGCCCCGACCGAAGACGCCGTTGGTGCCGCCGGAGATAATCTGAAAGGTTTTATCGTTGGTGAACTTCACGTTCGAATCGCGGAACGCCTTCGGCCCGCGCTTGTCGGCCGGCGTCTTCGCGGCCCACGGCGACTTGTCGCCACCCCACGGCCCAATGGTGACGATCGGCGATGTCGCGAGTGCGCCATCGTAGTAGTAGTCGTTGCCGTTATTGCTGGTCATGTACAGGTACGGGTGACCGTAAGTGTCCACGAGCCAAGGCTCGGTGTTGCCGACACTGTTAAGAACATCACCTGCGAACCGCGTGCCATCGTTGTAGTTCGGGTTGAATTTCAGGTTCTTGTAATCGCTCGGTTTGACGAGGTTACTCTGCTTGATCTCGTATTTCGATCCTGCACCGGTGCGGGCACCATTCACTTTGAACGGTTGGGTAGGGTCCGACGCAAGCCCGGTATAACCGGTGAACGAACCGCCTGTGAGGAAAAATACGAGTACCTGATTCGCATCGAGATACGCAGGCGCATTTCCGAGGATACCGTCGGATGCCAAGTTAGACGGCGTTGGTAAGACGGTGGGCGCGACCGCGTTTCTGCGAAGGCCGTTGTCGAGCAAGCTGATCCGGCCGAACGCCCGTTTCAGGAACACGATTTCCGGCGACGAATCGTTGAAGCCCGTGTACCAGACACCCGGTGAACTCTGGTACGCAGAAGCCAGACGGAACGTGTTCTGCTGGTTCGCGGCAACATTGATCGGGCCGGGTTCGCCACCCCGGTCGGGGATGCTGCAATGGTACGTCGTTTTGAAATCGCCGATCGCCGCTTGGAGTTGGCCGAGCTCGGAGACAACGGTCACATCTTTAGCGCGTTGGCGAACCCTCTGCACCGCAGCGGTGGTCAGTGCCGCCAAGATGCCGATGATGGCGATCACGACGAGTAATTCGATCAGTGTGAAGCCGGGGCGAAGGGTCGCCCGCCGTCGCGAGAGAGTCATGATTCGGGTCTCCTATGTGGATGCGTGGCGAACACCCCGCAGACGATCGTCTACGGGTACTTAGCACCGATTTTTATTTGGAAAGGCCTTCGAGCAGCTTAATCAGCGGCAAGAACAATGAGATCACGATCGCTCCGATGACGCCGCCCAAGAACACGATCATGATCGGTTCGAGCAACGAAATCAGCGATTTCACCAACGTGTCGACTTCTTCGTCGTAGAAGTCCGCCACTTTATAAAGCATGGTGTCCAAGTCGCCGGTTTCTTCGCCGACCTCGACCATATTCACGACCATGTCGTCGACGAGCCGCGCTTCGCGGAGCGGGTCGGCAATCGTATCGCCTTCGCGGATCGACTCGAGAACCCGCTGGAACATCCGCTCGAACACGAGGTTGTTCGCGGTATCTTTGACGATGCTGAGCGCTTCGAGGATCGGCACGCCGGAACTGATGAGCGTGCCGAGGGTGCGCATCGTCCGGGCGACGATGGTTTTCTCGACGAGGCTCCCGACGACGGGTATCCAGAGGACCATGCGATCCAGCGCGTAGTTCCCCGCTCTCGTCAGGCGTATGAGTTTCAGGAACAAGTACACCCCGAGCGGGAACAGCGGGATGACGTACCAGTAGCTCGACATCCAGTCGGAGATTTCGATGAGCGTCTTGGTCGCCTGAGGGAGCGACAAGCCGAACTCGTCGAAGATCTTTTTGAACTTCGGAATGATCGCGACCATGATGAACGTCAAGATGCCGACAGCCACGCAGATGACGACGGCCGGGTAAACCATCGCACCGACGATCTTCCGCTTCAGGCTCTGCGCCTTTTCCTTGAACTCGGCAAGTCGCTGCAAGATGACTTCGAGGGCACCGCCCGCCTCGCCGGCTTTCACCATGTTGACGTAAAGCCGGTCGAAGCACTTCGGGTGTTTCGCCAACGACTCGGAGAGCGTCTGCCCGGATTCGACATCCTCGACGACGTCGATCAGCGAGTTCTTCAGCACGCTCGGCTTCATCTGTTTTTCGAGAATCCGCAACGATCGCAACACGGGCAGCCCCGCATCTTGCAGCGTCGAGAACTGCCGCGTGAACACGCACAGTTGCTTCTGCTTCACGCCGCCGATGGTGAAAGTCTTGCGGCTCTTGCCGGTCTTCTTCTTTTTGCCTTTCGCGCCTTTCGCAGCCTGGGCGGCGGTCAACTTCGTCACGAAGTAGCCCATCGCCTTGATCTTCTGCGAGGCTTCGTCTTCGTTGCCCGCCTCGACCGAGTCTTTGACTTCCTGGCCGGAAGTATCGAGGGCTTCAAATTTATACGTCGGCATCGTCTTTGTCCTCTTTTCAAATGCGGAATGCGGAATGCGGAATGCGGAATTTTCGAGCGATCTAAAGATCGAGACTCTCCGCGTTTTTCCTACTTCCGAACTCCGCGTTCCGAATTCCGAGTTTCCACTTGGTTCGCGCGTGTCGTTCGGATTGACGATACGACCATCGCAGTAATCTCGTTGCATTCGGCCAGCAGATCCCGAACGAGAGGTTCGGAGATCATCCCGGACTCGATTAAAAGCTCCATCCAGTACGACGACTCATCCGCTTCTTCTTCGACGATCCCGAGTTTCGCGAGAAACTCGGCTTTCGATCGTCCGCGACAGGCCGAGCGATAGTTGGCTCCGACCGATGTCGCACTTCGCAATAACTGTTTCGCTATCACATCGGCAGAACGTTTATTCGGAAGCGTATCGACCATCAGAATGACGCGGATGGCGAAGAGCTTCGTGCGAACCTTCAAGTCCGTACTCTTGGCCACACCTCCCATGCCCAACTCCTCTTAATTCTCTTGTCCGCATTCCGAATTCCGAACTCCGCATTTCTTCTTACCCTTCTTCATCCGAAATGGTCTCGCGCACGACTTCATCGAGCGTCGTGGACCCGTCGTAGAGTGCGTCCAAGCCTGCGTCGCGGAGGCTCATCGTTCCGTTTTTGCGAGTGTGAATGCGAATCTGGTCGGTCGAGGCTCCGCGGCTCACCATGTCGCGCAGGCCGTCGTCCATAATCAGCAATTCGTACAGTCCCGTGCGGCCCTTGAAGCCGAGGTTGTTGCACTTGTCGCAGCCTTCACCGTAGAAGAACTTGCGACCGGCCACCGCATCGGGGGTCAGGTTGAGTTCCATCATCTGATCGCGGGTCGGCTCGTAGCCGGTCTTGCACTTCGGGCAGACGCGACGGACGAGCCGTTGGGCTTCGATCGCTTCGACGGTCGCCGTCAGCAAGAACGGTTCGACGCCCATGTCTCGCATCCGCGTGATCGAACTCGGCGCGTCGTTGGTGTGCAGCGTGCTGAACACTAAGTGCCCCGTAAGCGAGGCCTGAATCGCGATCTGTGCGGTTTCCAAGTCGCGGACTTCGCCGACGAGAATCACGTCGGGATCCTGGCGAAGAATCGCCCGCAACGCAACGGCGAACGTCAGGTCGATGTCGTGGTTGATCGGGCACTGGATCAACCCGTCGATTTCGTATTCGACGGGGTCTTCGGTCGTAATGATCTTCGTTTCGAGGTCGTTCAGTTCCGACAGCGCCGAGTACAGCGTCGTCGTTTTGCCCGCACCGGTTGGCCCCGTCACGAGCACGATGCCGTTCGGCTTCTTGATGACGTTGCGGAAATCGCGCAGAATCTTCGGCCCCATGCCGATGCGGTCGAGGCTCAGACCGACGTTCGAGCGGTCGAGTACCCGGATGACGACGCTTTCGCCGAACAGCGTCGGCAGGACGCTCACCCGCATGTCGATCGGGTTGCCACCGACGTTCAATTCGATGCGCCCATCTTGCGGCAAGCGCCGTTCGGCGATGTCGAGGTTCGACATGACCTTGATCCGCGACGAGATCGCATTCGCGAGGTGACGTGGCGGCGGCACCATCTCGTAGAGCACGCCATCGCAGCGGTAGCGCATCTTGTATTCTTCCTCGAACGGTTCGAAGTGAACGTCCGAGGCATGGTCGCGAATGGCCATCAGCAACACCATGTTGATGAGCTTCCGCACCGGCGCGGAGTTGGCCATTTCTTCGAGACCGTCGAGGTCGATACTCGCTTCGCGTTTACCCGAAGCGCGACCGATATCCGGGTCGGCTTCAATTTGTGCGATGATGTTCGCGATCGATTCATCGTCGTTCGGGCCACCGCCACCGCTCTTGCTGTACGCCTTCTTCATCAACTCTTCGACGGCCTTCGCCGGTGCGAGGACCGCCTTCACTTCGCTGATGCCGAGGAAGTTCCGAATGTCGTCGAGCGCTTGCAGGTTGTTCGGGTCGGACATCACGACCGTCAACGTGTTACCTTCGAACGTAATCGGCACGAGCTTGTACAATTCGGCCATCGTTTGCGGCACTTTTTGCACCGCTTCTTTCGCGGGCTTCGTGTCGTCGAGGTTCTGCACCTTCATGCCGTGAAGTTCGGCATTCGCTTGGAGCAACTGATCGTCGTTGACGCGGCCCGCTTCGAGGAGCAGTTCGCTGAACTTCAGTTCGCTCGTCCGCATTTCCTCGTAGACCGTTTCGACTTGGGCATCGTCGAGGAAGCCGAGGTCGATGAGCTTCTGCGCCAGTTGCTTGCTGTTCGCATCTACGTGGAGGAAGCGGTTCTTCGCGGGCAGCGGTTTCGGCGTCGGCTTCGACGACACCGGCGGCTTGCCCATGTTTGAAGGCAACGGAGGCCGTACGCCAGGAACCGCGGGTTTCGCAGGCGCACCCGCAGCGGCTGGCCGCGCCGGCACTTGGCCGGGAACCGCAGGCTTCGTACCGGTAACCGGCGGTGCGGCAGGTCGCGGTGGTACTTGGCCCGGAACTGCTGGCTTCACGGGCGCACCGGCAACCGGTGGCGCGGCAGGCCGCGTGGGCACTTGGCCGGGAACCGCAGGCTTCGCACCGGTAACGGGCGGTGCGGCTGGTCGAGGAGCGCCCGTTCCAGGTACCGTCGGCTTCGGCGCGCCCGTCGATTGGGGCGGCACGGCAGGTCGCGGTACGCTCCCACCAGCGGGCTTGGGGGTCGGTGGTTTCGGCGCGCCGCCCACAGGTGGCGTTGCACCGACAGGCTTCTTCGGGTCGTTCGGGGGGGGCGTTGACATCGGGTCCACTCTCTGTGTGAAGGAAGTTCGGGCCACTCGACCACCGTGAGTCACACAGTAGGAACGGCAAACCGAAGCAGTATGTTGGTCGCGAAGACGTTGACAACTTTGGCCCGGAACGACCGCCGTTCCGGGCAATCACCGCAAGCGATTACCGTTTGTACGGTGCCTTCTTCTTGGGGCGATCATCCTCTTCGTCGTCATCATCGTCGTCGTCATCATCATCGTCTTCGTTCTCTTCGTCTTCGAGCATCCCGCGTTCGGCGGCGGCGATCTTCGCGGCCAGTTCTGCCGGTCGGGACGACTTCAGTAAGACTTCTTCCTTCTCGCAAAGGTCTTCTTTCCAGAGCTTAAACAGCGATTCGTCGAGCAGGAACATGCCGTTCTTTCGGCCCGTTTGGATCGCCGAGTCGATGCGGTAGACTTTGTTTTCGCGAATCAGGTTCTGAATCGCCGCCGTGACGACCATCATCTCGTACGCTGCGATCACGCCATCGGGTTTCTTCGGCAACAGCGCCTGCGATAGCACGCCCATGAGCGCGGTCGATAGCTGCGTGCGGATCTGGTCTTGTTGATCTTGCGGGAAGACGTCGATGATCCGGTTGACGGTACTCGCCGCACCCGAGGTGTGGAGCGTACCGAACACGACGTGGCCCGTTTCGGCGGCCTCGATAGCAGCGTGAATCGTTTCCAAGTCGCGCATTTCACCGACCAGAATACAGTCGGGGTCCATCCGCAAAGCGCGTCGCAGGCCTTCCTTAAAGTCCGGGACATCGACGCCGATCTCCCGCTGGTTCATCGTGCATTTTTTGTGCTTGTGGTGATACTCGATCGGGTCTTCCAGCGTGATGATGTGCCGATCGTAGTTATCGTTCAAGAAGTTAATCATCGACGCGAGGCTGGTCGTCTTGCCGGAACCGGTTGGCCCCGTGACGAGCAACAGACCGCGTGGCCGCACGATCAGCGAACGAATCGCCTCGGGCATTTTCAGTTGTTCAAACGTCAGGAACTGGCTCGGAATCCGCCGCAGCACCATGCCGATACTGCCGCGCTGTTTGAACACGGCCACCCGGAACCGGTAACCGTCGACGTACTCGATCGCGAAGTCGGCTCCGCCCTTTTGCTGAAGCTCTTGCTGGCAGCGGTCGGGCGTGATCGACTTCATGAGTGCGGTCGTATCGTCCGCATCGAGCACTTTGGCTTCGAGTTTGCGCATCCGCCCACCCTGTCGCACGACGGGCGGCTGTCCGACACTGATGTGTAAGTCGCTGGCTTTCAGTTGGATCACTGTCGACAGCAACTTCTCCATTGCTACGGTGGCCATGGTACTCACTCTCAGAGTCCGGCACGACGATGGCTAAAACAATCGAAGTTTCACTCCGCCCTACTTCGTCGGGCGGTAAACGATTATCCGTAGCCAATCTCATCGTGCCAAATTAAACGGTCGGGAACGATAGTCCCGCCGCGGGTACGGGTTCCATCCCGAATACACCGGATAACAACATGTCACCCGATTCCAACGAACCACACACGCTACAGAATGCGGACATCGGCATATGCATTCCGATAACCACCGCGAACGCCTTCCACACTCGATTTCAACAACCACAACAGCTTCAATAGCGGAACCTAAGTCATTCAATTCCATACCGAGATCCGAACCAGGCATTCAGACCCCAGCATAATGCTGTTGACTGAGCATCTCGACCTCAAGACTCGATCTCGGCATGACAGGTGCTGAGAACTTCTTCGAGTGTCGTTTGTCCTTTAAGTGCTTTCGCTGCACCATCTTCAAGCAATGTTCGCATCCCGCCGGCGCGGGCTTTTCGTCGCAGTTCTTGGCTCGGTGCTTGCGCGAATGTCAGTTCGCGAAGTTGGCCGCTCATTCGCATCAGCTCAAAAATCGCCTGACGCCCACGGAAGCCACCCTGGCGGCAATACGGGCAGCCTTTGCCCTTCATGAACGAACCAGTCGCCGCCTTCTCCGGGGTGATCTTGCAGGCCCGCAACTCGCTCTCTTCGGGGGTGTAACTGTCTTTGCATTTCGGACAATTTACCCGCACGAGCCGCTGTCCCATGACCGCAATAATCGAACTAGCGATAAGGAACGGCTGTACACCAATATCGGCCAGTCGCGTGATCGCACTGGGCGCATCGTTCGTGTGCAGTGTGCTGAAAACCAAGTGTCCAGTCAAAGACGCCTGTACGGCAATCTCAGCCGTTTCCTTATCGCGGATTTCGCCGACGAGGATGATGTTCGGTGCCTGCCGCAACATCGCACGGATAATCCGGGCGAAGTCGAGGCCGATCTGGTGCTTCACCTCGACCTGGTTGATGCCGGGTAGGTAGTATTCGACGGGGTCTTCAGCGGTGATAATCTTGCGGTCGGGGCGGTTCAGTTCGTTCAGTGCTGCGTAAAGTGTCGTCGTCTTCCCAGACCCCGTAGGCCCCGTAACCAGGAAGATGCCGTTCGGCCGTTTGATGATGTTCTGGAACCGGATGTATTCTTCTTCGATAAAACCCAGATCGCGGATGCTGACCTGAATGTTGCTCCGGTCGAGGATCCGCATCACCGCCGATTGGCCGTGAACGGTGGGCAACATGCTGACGCGCAGGTCGAAGTGCTTGCCGCCGGAGTTCATCTTGATCCGGCCGTCTTGCGGGCGGCGTTTCTCCGAAATGTCGATATTCGACATAATTTTAATCCGCGAGATCATCGGAGCCATCAATCGGCGTGGGGCGGCATCGCGTTCGATGAGGATGCCATCGATTCGGTAACGGACACGGACACGGTCGGCGAACGGTTCGATGTGAATATCCGATGCCCGCTGACCGATCGCTTCGACGATCATCAGGTTGACGAGCCGCACCACCGGCGCGTCGCTTTCGTCGGCATTCGCCAAACTCGACATACTCTCGGTTTGCGTGAATTCGATCTGCGTGTCGGTAAATTCGCTCAACATCGAGTCGACCGACTCGGTTTCCGACTGGCCGTAGTTGCGGTTAATCGCTTCTTGAATCTGTTCTTGTACCGCAAGAACCGGCTGAATATCGCGGTTGAGCACGAATTGTAGCTTTTGCAGAACGTCGTAATTCGTCGGGTCCGGCATGGCGATCTTCATGACGTTCCCCTCGAGCGCGAGCGGGAGCACCATGTTTTCGCGGGCGACCGATTCCGGCACCAATTCGATCACCGAACGCGGAATTTCCAGCGTCGTCAGATCGACGAACTGGAACCCGCCGTGTTCGGCCATCGCCTCGGCGGATTCGTTCAGCGTGACGTAATTCAGCTTCTGGAGCGCATCTTGCAGCTTCAAACCGGTCGAAGTCGCCATCGCGGCGGCTTCGTGGGCCTGTTCCACGCTGATGATCTTCTTCTTAACGAGAACGTCGGTGAAATCTCCACGGCCCTTTGCCATGTCGCGACTCCTTCAAAAAGTACGGGTGAAATCGAAGAACGGTGGCGCAGGGTCCAACGGGACGATGGAATAACCCTGGCGTTGCGTATGCGTGACGAGAAATCGCACGGCGATCCAACACGGAGACGATGAAAGAATGATGGGAGGGAAAACCCTCTTCGTTCATCATGGCCGATATTGGAATCGGTTACCAGAGATGAAATGGGAAAAATTGCGGTAGTTTCGCCGAATCGCGCCGGTCGTGCCTCACCGCAATCGACGTAAGTCACAACTGCGGAGGTTCTAAAACTGGTTTTTGGGGTGTTTTTGCGTCCCAAAACGCCAGTTTCGATCGCAAATCACTGATCTGAAAGCGGCTGTTTTGCCTTATCATCAATTCCTGTCACGTTTTACGACGATGGCACTCGATTCGGCTCGCGCCGCAACTACCGACCAAAAATCGACCGAGCACGACACAAAATCGACCGACCACGACACAAAATCGACCGACCACGACATTCTCACGACACTTGGAGACACTTTCACGACACTTCGCGCACGATGCAAATTCCGACTTACGTCGGATCGCCTTGGATTTTTTGACTACGCGCATTCGTGTGGGTGGAATCGAATCGGGTTGAATTCGCCGCGCCGCGAAGGCTTTGCGCAGCGATAAGTAGCGCACGCGGCTCGCGTGTGGTCTAACTGCCCTGCACGCGAGCCGCGTGCTCCACGTAAGTATCGAATCGGCTACGAAAGGAAACGGGTTGTGGCCGTCGCTGGAGTGTGGTTAAAATGTGCGGAAGCGAAACCGAGGTCGATGGAAACTTCAGAGTCGCCGAGGCTTCGCAGACGAGCGGTATCGCACAACGAGAATCTATGCGTTGGGCGGGAAAATAGAGTTTTTGGGAGCCGATCGCCGCCGGAGGTGCGTTCAGCCTGGCGGGTATCGTCTGGTACGTCCGCCGCCGCCGGAACCGGTCCTCATCCGCCAACTGAGTGCTTACAGAGGTCTGCCGTGAGACGCACTCGCTACTCGGCGTCGTCGTGCGTTTCGAGTTTCAGCGGTTGCCAGACGTGCGGTCGGTCGAGCGGTTCGATGCGCAGCTTCTCGATGCCGTCCTGAAAGACGCGCGTCGTTCCCGACGATTGACTCACGCAGAAGGCAATCGCTTTCGTTTTCTTGCTCACGGCGGCGGCGGAAAGATGGCGGCTGCCGAAGCCTTTCGGCAAGTCGATGCCATCGGTCGGCACATCGAGATACACGCAGGCGGCTTCGGCGATGCCATCGCGGTCGATGACGATCGCGCCGTCGAGTTTTGCGATCTCTTTAATTTGCTCGCGAACATCGCGGCGACGAATATCGCGTTCTTTTTTGGTGTAGCCGCGAAACGGGTTGAAGTTCCGGAACTTCGACATCGTGTGTACTTTTCGCGAATCGCCGACGACGATGATCGCCCCCGTCGGGTGCCCTTCCCTGCCCTCGCGGCCGATTTCGGTGGCCAATTCGACGACGTATTTCAGCACGTCTTGCGGGACCGATGTGCCGAGTTTGCGCAAGTCTTGCGAGGTCATTTTCTCGAGGTGTTCGCCGAGGTGAATCACGCTCAGGCTGTCGATCGGTTCGGGGGCATCGTCCATGCTCGCGATGCCGTTGTAAAGCACGACGACGTGCGCGCCGGGTTTGAGTTGCTCCGCCGTAACCGCTTTCAGTAAAGCGTTACTCATCCGTTCTTGCGTCGGCAGCGGATCGGGGTCGAGATCGATGACGGTCCAGTTTTCCTTCTCGCGAAGGTGCTTGACGTAGGCCGGATTTTCGGCGGCCACGAACAGCTTGCACCCGAACAACTTCTCGGCGACTTCGTCCCAATCGAGCGGCGCTTCCGTGATGAGCAGCACCGCATCCGCAGGCATCCCGCGCACGAGATCGCGTGCAGCCTGAAGTAACGCGACCGTCTGTTGCGGTAAGCTCATGAGATAACGACCGTGTAGTTCCGCGCGTCCGAGACATGTTTCTGCAATCCTATACCACATGGCACGGGAATCGAAACATTAACCGATGCTTTTCCAGAAATTGTTTCGCTGGGAGGACTACGAGCCACCGGGTTTATCCCTATCGCGTTCGGCACGATATTTGCGCGTTGCGCGAGGGTGAGGCCTCCGTTTAATGTACGGCTTCTCTTACCGGGAGTGCCGACATGACTGCG
>JAYVXI010000238.1:0-12082 GCA_043785305.1 Limnoglobus sp.
AATTCCCGAGTGAAAATCCGTCGCGTCGTCGCCATGTGTAAACCCTCCTGCTGGAGAATACACCCTTAACTCCGCGCCCGCCAACCGTGGGGAGGTCCAGAACGTCTCGGCGTTCCAGGCGAGCGACGACCGGCGATAGTGAAATTGGGGCCAACCAATCGGGTTCGGGCCGCGATTCGCGGTTGGCCCGGAAGTGCGACAGCCAGCGGTCGAAATCCATTTCCATAACGGTACGATCCTATTGCATGAGGCATATCTGTAATAATGAGGCACCGGTTTTATCCTTGAGGCTCGTAACGGTAACTCGGGCTAAATAGTGCGGTCGCCACTTGCCGATTGGTTTGTAGAACAATGGTTCCGTGCTGGGTTTTCCCCAGACGAATGATTTTCCCCGATATACAGGATGTGACTCGATGATCGTAGCGAATGCGTCGATTGGTATGCCGAAGCACGATGTGGCCGACTTGGCCCTGGCCGCAAAAGGCAAGAAGCGGATCCTTTGGGCAGACCAAGACATGCCCGTTCTGACGGCAATCCGCGAGCGATTTGAAATCGAAAAGCCGTTGTCCGGCCTGCGGATGTCCGCTTGCTTGCACGTCACCGCCGAGACAGCGAACCTCGCACGCACGCTCAAAGCCGGTGGCGCAGACTTGCTGCTGATCGCCTCGAACCCTCTGTCGACGCAAGACGAAGTGGCCGCCAGCCTCGTTAAAGACTTCGGCATCGGCGTCGCGGCGATCCACGGCGAAGACGGCCTCAGCTACTACAAGCACGTCGCGATGGCGCTCGAGCATCAGCCGCACATCACGATGGACGACGGGGCCGACCTCGTTTCCGCGATGGTGTTCATTGCGCTCGATAAGCTCGAAAAGCTCGGCGGCAACCAGAAGCCCGTTCAGGATTGGGCGTCGAAGTTCACTTCCGATCAGCGCAAAACCTTGTTCAAAGGTGTGATCGGCAGCATGGAAGAAACGACGACGGGCGTCATCCGTCTGCGGGCCATGGAAAAAGACGGCGTGCTGAAGTTCCCGGTGATCGCCGTGAACGACGCGGCCACGAAGCACTTGTTCGACAACCGCTACGGCACCGGCCAAAGCACGCTCGATGGCGTGATCCGCGCGACGAACACGCTGCTCGCGGGCAAGAAGATCGTCGTTTCGGGTTACGGCTACTGCGGTAAGGGTGTCGCCTCCCGCGCTCGTGGGATGGGCGCACAAGTCATCGTCACCGAGATCAACCCCGTCGCCGCGCTCGAAGCGGCAATGGACGGTTTCGCCGTGATGACGATGAACGAAGCGGCCCGCGTCGGCGATATTTTCATCACCGTCACGGGGAATAAACACATCATCGCTGCGGAACACTTCCCACTGATGAAAACCGGCGCGATGGTCTGCAACAGCGGCCACTTCGACATCGAAATCGACCTGAAGGCACTCGAAACGCAATGCTCGGAGATCATCCCGGACATTCGCCACGAAGTCGAAGAATACCGGATGAAGTCCGGCAAGAAGATCTTCGTGATCGGCCACGGTCGGCTCGTCAACCTCGCCGCCGCCGAAGGCCACCCGGCGAGCGTGATGGATATGAGCTTCGCCACGCAAGCACTCGCCACCGAGTATTGCGTGAAGAACCAGGGCAAGCTGTCGAACAGCGTCCACCCCGTTCCGGTCGAAGTCGAGAACTACATTGCGACCGCGAAACTGGCGAGCATGGGCGTGAGCATCGACACGATGACCGCCGATCAAGTGAGCTACACGACGAGCTGGGAACACGGCACCTAAGCCATCGCAAGGTGGCACGCGAGCCGACCGGCAACGGTCGGCTCGCGGTGGTTGAAGTTTTACGAACGACCCCGCCACACGAGTGACACCGATGAAATTCTTCCTCGCGTTTCTGTCCATCTCGTTCATTTTGAACGGCGTGACCGCCGCCTCGAGGCCGAATATCGTCTTCATTCTCGCGGACGATTATGGGATCGACGGCGTGGGCTGTTACGGTTCGGATCGCTTTAAGGGTAAGACTCCGAACATCGACAAGCTCGCGGAAACGGGCACGCGGTTCACGCATTGTTACGCCTCACCGCTCTGTGGGCCATCGCGTACCACGCTTATCACGGGGCAATACGTGTTCCGCACTGGGGCGGTCACGAACCAAGCGACGACCACCGTGTCGTTCAAGAATCAGCCATCGCACGCTCGCACTCTCAAAGACGCGGGCTACGTCACCGGGATGGCGGGCAAGTGGCGGCAGATGCACGACGCGCCCAGCGATTGGGGTTTCGACGACTACATCACCGACCCCACGGCGAACGGCTATTACTGGGTAAACAGCTACACGAAGAACGGCGAAAAAGTCGAGACGAAGGAGAAGGTCTACTACCCCGATGTCTGCCTCGACTTTACGAAGGAGTTCCTCCAAAAGAACAAAGCGAAACCGTTCTACTTTTACTTCTCGTCGCACCTCGTACACGGCCCCATCGAGAAAACACCCGATAGCAAGCCGGACACCAAGAACCACTACGTCGACGACGTCGTTTACCTCGATAAACAAGTCGGCCAACTCGTTGCGGAACTCGAACGGCTCGGCATTCGTGAAAATACGCTGATCGTGTTCTCTGGAGACAACGGCACCGCCCGATTCGGTTCCGATTACTCGATCATCAACGGGCGAAAGATCAACGGCATGAAAGGAACGGTCCTCGAAGGCGGCAGTCGCGTGCCGCTTATCGCCAACTGGAAAGGCACCGTGCCGGCGGGCAAAGTCAACGACGATCTCATCGACTTCACCGACTTTTACGCGACGTACGCAGACGTAGCCGGAGCGAAAATGCCGAAGGAAACTCTCGACAGCCGTAGTTTCGCACCGCAACTCAAGGGCGAAAAAGGAACGCCACGCGATTGGGTATTCGTGCAACTCGGCAAAAAGTGGTACGTCCGCGACCGCAGCTTCAAGCTCACCGAAAGCGGCAGCTTGTACGACATGAGCGACGCGCCGTTCGTCGAGAAGGCGATCCCCAACGACGCGGTCAGCGATGCCGCCAAAGCCGCACGCACCCGTTTGCAAGCCGCACTCGATACTCTCAATCCCGGCGGAAAGCCGAAGTAGTTCGCGTCATTTCGGTTCGTCGAGTTCGGCCACAATCATTGAGTGGATCTCCAGTTTGGGTACCACGACAGCCGTGCGGCCATCGATCACCCGGATGGGCAGATCGATGCCCTCGGGTTCGAGCCGCACACTGCGAATGCGATACCTGGCGGCGAACGTGGCTTGTATCTGATGGATCGGCACGGTTTCTTCGCGCAGGGGAACATCGTCGTTCGGCATCGCGTGCCCACCGCTCGAATTCACATTGTTAAACAAATGCACTACGAGGCGTTCGCGGCCCGCTTTCACTTGTCGCATGATCGTGGAATGTACGCACATCGGCGCGCGGACCTCGACGGGCATTGGCGTTTCGCCGGCGGCCCACGCGATCGATTCGTTCAATAATAATCGCTGGTAGGGGTACGAATACTGATAGTACCCGGCATCGAAACCGGCGGCATGATAGACGATGCGGCCTTTGCCGTGACTTCGCGTGATGATCGCAGGCAACCTGGCCGCACCCGTTTCCGCGTTCTGAATCGTCGCTTCCACCGTACTGCCCGCGTGCGGCAAGACGTGTACGGCAGGCCCTTTCATCGTCACCGGATCGGTACCGATATACTCGGCCAGACGCTCGTTTTTCAGGAACATCGACTTGGCATTCAATTGAAACGAATAGACATTCCGGCGCTTCTCCCAGTAGTCCGGCCCGATCGTTTTCGCGAAGTTGACATCAATGGCTTCGTTCGGCTTCACTGCATTCGGAACGCCGCGATAATCGACGCCAAACAGCGCAGCGAGCGCGAACGAATTTCGTGCGTCGCCGAACTCGTCGAACAGCGAACAATCGAGGCTGGCCACAAGTCCACCGCCGTTGCGAACGTAGCGATCGAGTGCCTGCACCTGGCGCTCATCGAGGCACGCCGCATTCGGCAGTACCACCACCGCGTACGGCTTCAAATCCTCGTCGGTTAGGTTCCAGTCGTTGATGAGATTCACCGGTAAATGGCCTTCAATCGCAGCACGAAACGCACCGAACGGATGTGCGAGATATCGCTCCTCAACGCGACCCGATGTGCGACCGTAGAAGGTCTTCGCGTTGTCGCTCATCAGGATCGCGGCCCAGCGTTCGGGCGTTTTGTGCGTCATCCACGGCTTGCGTTTCTGGATTTCATCCAGGCTGTTGTAAACGCCCTTTTGCAACCGTGCCGGCTGGTTCACGGCGATACTCGGCGAGCAGCCGTACGTCGTACATAACAACATTCGGCGTAGCACTTCGGCAGTCGGGAAACTGTCCTTGCCGTACGGGTTACCGTGGCTCATGAGGTACGGTTCGCTGAATGCCACGCGATGGTTCGTGACCGACCAGGCATAGGCCACGCCGAACGCCGGAACGATGCTATTCCCGCGGTTCGATTCGTCGAGCCACAGTTCCTGATCGGGGGCATCGAACAGCAGATTCAACCGCGCGGGCATGTTGCGCGGCACGCTCAGGAAATGCCCGAAGCGCCCGGCATTCGTCGTCCACGTCACGAGTGCCACCTCGGGCTTGATCCCTTTCAGTCGCGTCTGCGTGCGCTGGATGAGCGCTTCGAGTTTGCGGTCTGCCCAGTGTTGATAGCGTCGATATTCAGGGTCATTGAGATTATCTTTGGGTATCGCTTTTCCCGTGTCGGCCTTGTAGTTTTTGCGGCAATGTTCGCAATAACAGACGCCACCGTGGTGGAGGCCATCAAAACTGAAGGCATCGACTTCCGGATGTTTCGTCAATATCTCCGCCAGAACTTCGATGAAGAAGTCGCCATAGGGGCTGAGAAGGCAGAGCATTCCACCGTGGGGCAATGCCTTCATATCGACTTGTGGGATCTGTGTCGTGTCGGTGGCAATGCGCCGCCAATCGCGGTGGGTATCGTACACTTCGCCTTGAAGGGTCGGTGGGTAGACCGCCAGAATCCGTATGCCGAGTTTCTTGTATTCCGCGACTTCGGCTTGGATGCGTTCGATAGGGACGTGCGGACTTCTGCGCTTGAGAATCGCGCTGTTGTAGTATGGATAGAATGGGTCGACGAAGTTCATTTCGCTGATTGTGATACCGTGCTTTGCGGCATCCATTCTGGCTGCGGCGCTCATTCCCGAAAGCGTATATCCGACCCCCGTGGTGTCTTGCAACCAGCGCGGCACTTCCACCGCATGAAACGGTTTGGCCTCGAATGGCTGCGAAAGTATCGGTTTTCCCACGAAACCGACGGGCGGACTTTGCGCAAAGACTGGGTGTGAGAGAATGGTGACGGCGATGAGAGCGAGCGAATCGAAACGCATGGTGTTTCCCTACAAGGTGGGTGTGAGATGGAATCACTTTGTATGAATCTAACAAACCACCTTGCAACGTGCCACGAGCCACCGGGTTATCCCAGTGGGATGAACTTCCGACCGGGATAAACCCGGTGGCTCGTGTCTAAACAATAGAATGGTGTCGGTATCGAGAACCACCTCCCACGGAGTGCGACCGATGAACGGACGCGAAGCGATCCAAGCGGCTTTGGAAACCACCAAAGCGAACCTGACGTGGTACGTCGGCGACTTCACCGATGCCGAACTGTTGGTGCGGCCGGTGCCGAACGCGAACCACGTCGCGTGGCAAATCGGCAACGTCATCGGCGGCGACATTTACTTAGTGCGGGCCGAGTTTCCCGATGTCGCGTACCCGGAACTGCCACCCGGATTCATGGAAGGTCACGGCACCGATGGGGCCAAGAACGACGGCCCGGAAGGCTTTCTCACGAAAGCCGAGTATCTGAAGCTGTTCGACGAAGTGCGGACGGCAACGATCGCCGCCCTCAACGCATTGACCGATGCCGACCTCGACCGCCCGACCTCCGAGGCAATGCGCAGTTGGGCACCCACAATCGGGCACCTGTTCCTGTTGGTTGCAAACCACACCCTGTTGCACGTGGGACAATTCACGGTCGTCCGCCGAAAGCTCGGCAAACCGATCCTGATGTAATGGCTACGACGTCAACACGTATGGAGACCGCTCATGAACCGACGCAATTTCCTGTTCGCATCGTCCGGGGCTGCGGCCGGATCGCTGATTGTGCCAGGATTCACCGAGGCCGCAGAAGGCGACACGCTCGCCGGTAGCGGCCTCGCCACGGGAAAGCTAAAACCCCTGCGGCACAAGGAAGTTCCGGGCTTTTTGAGCGCGGCCCAAATTGCCCCGCACCACACGGCACACTACGGCGGGGCGCTCAAGGCGTTCGTCGGTGCCGATGCGAAATTCGAGGAGAGTTTCACGAAAGGTACGGCCATCGACCCGGCGGCGTTCGAGCGGTTGAAACAAATCCAATCGAGCCGGGGCAACAGCGTTATCTTGCATGAATTGTACTTCGATGGGCTATCGCTTCAGGCCACCGTACCGCCCGAGGGAATCCGGATGGCCATCGAGAAGCGGTTCGGTTCCGTGGAAAAATGGGCGGCGGATTTCATCGCCAGCGCAAAGGCGGCGGCGGGTTGGGCCATGCTGGTCATCCATCCTGTGAATGGCCGACTGTACAACGTGGTCAGCGACGAACACGCCCAAGGCCCACTCTGGTTCTCGATCCCGCTCGTCGTCATCGATACCTACGAACACGCCTTTTACATCGACTACCAGAATAAAAAGGCAGATTACGTCGAGAAGTTCCTCTCTTTTATGGACTGGGCCGAAGCGGATCGGCGATACCGATCCGTGGTAAAGGGGTAGCCTTCATGGAAAGCGACACACCACCTGTGTGGCAGACGATTTCGCAACACTGGCAGAGCATCGGCATCATCAATCCACCCGGTGCGACGGATGCCGATCTCGATGCCTTCGAGCGTACTCACGGCGTGCGCTTACCTGCCGAGATTCGCGAGTTCTACTCGCATATGGACGGCATGTCGTTGGGGGAGTGGGACGAGTCGCTGATTCGCTTCTGGTCGCTGTCCGAGTGGAACCCAGTCACCGTGCTTTTGCCGATGTGGCGCGGCATACCGGACTACGGCGGCATCGAGAATTCATTGCCGGATTCCGCCTCGTATTTCGTGTTCGCCGACCACTCGATCTGGATCCACGTCTACGCGGTTCGGTTGACATCGGACCCCAAAGCCGCCTGCCCGGTGGTCAACATTTCCGGCGGCGATCATTGGGGAGTGCAATCCGCATCGTTCGCGGAGTTCCTACAGGCGTATGCGAAGGATTCATGGGAAGTGATCGTGCCGTAGCAATGTCCAGGATTACGCATCGCGATCGATGGGCACGCCATCGATTGCGCCACCGAAGTAACGCCAATCGTCCCTAACGAGGGACGCGCTCGCCTCACGCAACGAGTCGTATTCTTTGACCCAGGTACGGTCCCCTTCAATTCCACT
Source organism: Limnoglobus sp. (assembly GCA_043785305.1). GTDB lineage: Bacteria > Planctomycetota > Planctomycetia > Gemmatales > Gemmataceae > Limnoglobus. The sequence continues at coordinate 7,474 of JAYVXI010000238.1, forward strand.
GTACTTCCCACACACACGCGGCCCGGCCCGTCGCCGCGATACTCGATCGTGCAGCCGACCATCGAGTCGTCCGGTAGCCACCACGCATGGAAGAAGTGGCCCGATTCCAATGCTTCTTCGATCGCGGAGATAATCAGACTCGCTTTGGCCACCCGCCCCGGCAACGCCTTCCGCTCGGAGACATTCAAGTGCCCGGTGAAAACGAGCTTGCGAATCAGTGTCGTTTCGTCCATGTTCCCCTACAGACTCGCGACGACCACCACGTACGGTCACCTTTGTGGATGCCCGGTTCGGACGAAAATCTCACACGACGCCGATGCTGCTAACGAGGTCGCGGTGCGTGAGTTCGCGGTTGGCGGGGGCGATGAGGTAGCCGCCGGGGGAGCCGGAGCAATCGAGCGTGACTTGCCTCGAATTCGGCACCGTGAAGCCCGTTTCGGCGGCGATGTGACCCGTGACGAGCCAATCGGCATCGACCTTTCGCAAGAACAGTTCGACGCTTTCTTCGGTGGTGTCGCGGCCCCAGAGCATCCCATAGACGATGCCGCCGGGCTGATATTCCTTGTCGTCGTAGCGATCTTGTTCGAGCTTGCGGACGTCGAACAGCGGCAGGTTCCGACCGGGGATCAGCGTGTGGCTGAAGAAGATGCGGTTCGCCGTGCGCAACCCCATCGGGCAGGCTTGGAATAGCTCGATGTACGCGCGATAAATCTCCGGCATCGCGGCCCCGTACGCGGCAATCACGCCTTTGCGGAACCGTTCGTTGAGGTCGTCGCTGCCCTTCAGAATCTTGCGGCCTGTCCACTGTGCCATCTCGTGATTGCCCGGCAAGTAATGCACGCGATCTGGAAACTGGCACTTTACCGCCGCGAACAAGTCGACGAGTTGATGCGATTTCTCGCTGCCATCGGGATACGGAAACGGCCCGTGGACGAGTTCCTGCAACACGAGGTGCCGCTGCGGATTCGCGGCCAAGTCGGCGAGTTTCCAGACGGATTGAAAGTTCGGTACGTGGCCGTGAAGATCGCCGACGACGAAGACATCGCTGGCATCGATGAGATGAACGAGGTGCCCGACGCGACCCGGCGTGGCGGTCACCGCGTCGATGGCCCGGCGAAGCGTGTTCAACATTCGGTCCGGTGGCGGCATAAAAGCTCCTCGAAGTCGTATTGTAGTCACACGCGCATTTTTCACAATTACCGGGGGCATTCATGGTTATCGCACGGCAAGCGGTCATTCTCGAACCGTACAAAGTCGGCGTCCGCGAGGTCGCACTCGCCGACCCCGCCGCGAATCAAATCCTGATCGCGGCCGAGTATTCGGGCGTCAGCGCGGGTACCGAACTCGCCGTGTACACCGGCTCGCACCAGTGGCTCAAAGATCCGAACCTGCCCGATTGGAAGTTCCCGTTTCGCTCCGGATACTCGGCGGCGGGGCGGGTGCTGAAGGTGGGCAAAGAGTTCCCCGGTGGCTTCGTGGAAGGCGATCGCGTCAGTTTCCCCGGCAACCATGCGTCGGCGGAACTGCTCACCGTGGGCCACGAACGCTGCCGCGTTTGGAAGATGCCGGACACGCTGAGCTTCGAGAAAGCCGCCGTCGCGGTGATCGCGCGTTACGGCCTCGGCGCGTCGATCCGTGCAGGGCTGACACTCGGCCGCAGCGGGGCCGTGTTGGGCCTCGGCATCATCGGCCAGTTCGCGCTCCGTTGCCAGATCGCGGCGGGGATGTCGCCCGTTGTCGGTATCGATGAAGTGAAAATGCGCCGTGAAGCGGCACTCGCCGCCGGTGCGGATTTCGTCATCGACCCGAAGGCAGGCGACGTGAAACAACAACTGCACGCGCTGCTCGGCACGAAGGGCGCGGAAGTCGTCGCCGACGCGACCGGCGTACCCGCCGCGATCCCCACCGCCATGAGCCTCGCCTGCGATGCGGGACAAGTCATCGTCGTCGGCAGCCCGCGCGGCAAAGCCGCAGAAGTGAACTTCTACGACGACCTGCACCGCCGTTACATCGAAGTCAGCGGCGCGCACGGCAACATGCTCTTTGAACCCGCACACATCCGCTTGGCAGGCGCATGGGATATCAACAAGGCGCAGATGTGGCTGTTGCGAACAATCGCCAATGGTCGCCTGAGCTTAAACAAACTCGTCACACATACCATCGCACCCGAAGGCTTAGGCGAAGCGTATGAAGGCTTGTTAAAAAACAAGGACGAGTATCTCGGCGTCAACGTGAAGTGGGTGTAATCGGCTTCAAGATGCGAGAATCGCAATTTCCGTGGTGCGTTTGACACACCGATTCCGCATGATCTCGTATCGCCCCACTACGAGGATTACCCGATGTCCGACGAAACGCTCTTCTCCGACGCACTGGCCATTGCCGATCCGGTCGCACGGGCGGCGTACCTCGATCGCGCGTGCCCAGACCCCATGCAACGGCAGCGGGTGGCGGAAATGGTTGCCGCCGTTGGCAAGTCTCACGCGCTCGACCGGCCCCCGGTCGACCTCGCTCGCACCGGTGCGTACGAACCGGTCACTGACAAAGATTCTGCATCTGTCGGGGATCGCATCGGGCCGTACAAGTTGCTCGAAAAGATCGGTGAAGGCGGCATGGGCGAAGTCTGGGTGGCCGACCAACTCGAACCGATCAAAAGGCGAGTGGCGATCAAGCTCATCAAATCTGGCATGGATTCGCGGAGCGTCCTCGGCCGATTCGAGGCCGAACGGCAAGCGCTCGCCGTGATGGATCACCCGAACATTTCCAAAGTGCTCGACGCGGGAACTACGACCGATGGCCGGCCGTACTTCGTTATGGAACTCGTGAAAGGCACGCCGATCACCGAGTTCTGCGACGCCCGAAAGCTGACGCCGAAGCAGCGGCTCGAACTGTTCATCCCCGTTTGCCACGCGATTCAGCACGCGCACATGAAGGGGATCATCCACCGCGACATCAAGCCATCGAACGTGCTGGTGGCACTGCACGACGAATCGCCTGTAGCGAAAGTGATCGACTTCGGTGTGGCCAAGGCCATTGGCCAGCAACTCAGCGAAAATACGATCTACACCGGCTTCGGCGCGCTCGTCGGCACCCCCGCGTACATGGCCCCGGAACAGGCCAGTTTCAACCAGCTCGACGTCGATACGCGCGCCGATGTGTACGCCCTTGGGGTGCTGCTATACGAACTGCTCGCGGGTAGCCCGCCGATCGAAGCCGAGCGGCTGAAGCTGGCGGCGCTGGATGAAGTGCTCCGAATCGTCCGCGACGAAGAACCACCGCGCCCGAGCCAACGGCTGAGCACCTCGCAGGCGAAAGCGAGCATCGCCGCCACGCGCGGGAGCGAACCGGCGAAACTCTCCGCACTCATGAAAGGCGAGATCGACTGGATCGTGATGAAGGCGTTGGAGAAGGACCGCACCCGCCGCTACGACACCGCAAATGGCTTGGCGAAGGACATTCAACGTTACCTGAGTGGCGACTCGGTGGAAGCCTGTCCGCCGACGCTGGGCTACCGCTTGCGGAAGGCGTATCGGAAGAACCGCGTGTCGATCGTCACGTCTGGTGCGTTTGTATGCGTGCTCTTCGCCGCTACGTTGGTCAGCTTGATCCACGCGACTCGGGCGACGCTCGCCGAGAGAGACGCGATTCATCACGGGTTGCGTGCAGAAGAAGAGAGGCAGAAGGCCGAAGTTGAGGTGCGGAAGGCTCGTAAACAGACCGAGATCGCCGAGGCCGTGAAAGAATTTCTGGAACGCGACCTGATCGCTCAGGCCAATCCGTTGGACGGTCGCGGCGACAACAGACCCGACCCCGATTTGAAATTGAAAACGGCCCTCGATCGGGCTGTCCCGCACATCGCGAAGCGATTTGAAGGAAAACCACTCATCGAGGCCTCGATCCGCCGCGCCATCGGCAATGCCTATTTGGGCCGTGGCCTCTTTTCGGAAGCGCAGACTCAGTTTGAAAAAGCTTGCGAATTGTACCGAGCGGAACTGACGCACGTGGAACGAGATGATGTCGAGACCCTCGTTCGCCAGCCGTATGTCGAGGCGATGATTGAATTGATCAACCTCTACTCCAGTCAAGGACAAAAGCAGAAAGCCCTAGCCACGATTCCCATGTTGGAAGAGCAGGTACGCCAGTCGCACGGCGATGACCCCGAACGAAAAACGATTTTGGAAATGATGGCCGGACTTCGCGACGTTTTAGAGGGGAAAGACTCGACCAAAGCACTTCAGATGAATCGGGAGATTCTACGAAAACTATTCGCCGAAACATCGTCGGAGCAACCAGCCGGTAGCCGGACACCGGAGAAGAAGTCCCAAGACAAAGTGGTGCGGGCCGCGGAGGAAGGCGTCATGGACGCGCTCCAGCAAATGGAGAACTTCACTGCAGCCATCAAATTGATGAACCAGGGCAAATACCCGGATTCCGAGCACGTTCTGAAGCAAATGATCGAGCCGCGACGAGCGAAAGGCGAGGCGGAGGTGCTGGTCATGATCCCCATGTTGGCCGAAGTCCAACGGCTTAAAGTGGACCCCGTTTGCAAGACCAAAAAACGGTCGCCGAGCACTCCTTTCTTCCCCGCGTGATTTCGGTTGTCATCGTTCTG